>NZ_JBSFBZ010000020.1:0-108743 GCF_053593195.1 Saccharopolyspora sp. NPDC002376 | reverse complement strand
CTCTCCAACAATGCTGTTGAAACAATCCCAGCAGACACTCACACAAACCCGAAAGTTTGGAGCGTCATACTCAAAGAAACCACCAACCAAAACCCTAAAGCTTTGGTCGGGGGCATAAAAGAACACTAACCAAAACAGTCCGCTGTTGAGTTCTCAAAGAACACACCCACACCATCACCCACAACCATTTTCAGGCCGTGAAGCTCCGGGGAGCATTTTCTTTCGCTTTCTTGTGTCGGTAACTCTAGCAGGCCCTGTTTTCGGGGTTTCAGGGGGGTGCCCCTCGCTGATCTCTCCGAAGATCGAGCCTTGCTTCAGTTATCAACGCGCCTGGTTTCCTATCGGATCCCTGGCAACTGCTTTACGTTACCCGGTGCGCTTCGCGGTGTCAAACCCGCGCGTCCCGGCCGGTGTGCGCTCCTCGGAGATCGTTTCCGTCCTCCGGGGCGCTCCCGCTGCCGTCCTCGCCGGGCTCTTGCGTCCCGGTCCGTTCGGCTTTCCGTGCGGCGAAGAGAAAGTTACGCACACTCTGCGTCAAAGTCAAATCGCCTGGTCAGCCGCTTGACTTCACTCGGACAGCGGATTACCGCTACTTGCTTTTCGGGCGCAGCCAGAGCTTCACGGTGCTCGCCGATCCGGCCGCGTTAATGGCTTCTAGCAGGTCAGACGCCTCGACCGGGCGGGTTCGACCGACCGGGATCAGCTCGTAGCCCCAGGTTCCGAACTCGCGGAGCGCCGCCGCAGGATCGTCCCCCAGTTGGCTGATCGCCGCCGGTGTGAAGGAGCACACGATCGATGGGCGATCCCTGCGGAGCAGGCGGACCAGACCGCCGAGCACCCGGTGCACCCGGGCACCGACGTCGACGTGCACCACGGACAGCTTCATGTCGCGCAGGGCTGCGTGGCCTTCCAGCTCTCGGTCCAGGCGGATGCCTCGCACTGAGGCTTCCTCGCCGTCTTCCGCCGGCGCGACCGAGAGGCCTCCGGCCAGCGAGGCTTCGGAAGTCATGTCGCACGGGGCGTCCCAGGCCGCGCCTTCCAGGAGCACCATGCGGTGGCCCCAGGCTGCCGGGACGTTGACCTCGACGTTGCGCTTGAGCAGTTCTGCACTGCGCGAGCACGGTTCCACCGCGACCACCGCCCCGCTGTTTCCGAGGCGGCTGAGCACTCGCACCGTTTGGTAGCCGACGTAGGCACCGATGTCGAGGAAGATGCCGTCCGGTTCCAGCAATGAGTCGATCAGCGCGGAGGCGTCGGTGTCCCAGGTCGGGTGCGAGGACAGCCACGGGAGCATGAAGCTGTCGTCGGTCGGCAAGCGCAGCAGGCCTGCGTCGCAAAGCACCGGTGTTGTGGTGCCGTCCCCGCCTCCGGTGTTGCGCTCGTGCTCGCGGAGCAGGATGCGCTGCAGGACGTCGGTGCGCTGCAGGGCGTTCGCGGCGTCGGTCGATGCGGCGCGCACGGAGGTTTCGACGCTCTGGCCGGAGGAGTGGCGCTTTTCCAGCGCGTCCATGCGGTCGAGGATCCGCTCGACCGCGCTGGTCAGGCTGTCCATGCGCTCGGCGAGAGCGTTCACCCTGGAGTCGTCGACCGTGCCGGTTTCGAGCTCCCGCAGCCGGCGGTGCTGCTCAGCCAGGTCGGCGCGGGCTCGGACCACTCCGTCCTCGGTGACCATGAGCTGGGCGCCGAGCTGGTCCTGGCGCTGGGAGAACTGGGCGAGCTCGGCGCGCATCGCTTCCACGTCGCCGTCGCCGTCCGCCTCGTACTGGCGGCGCAGGAGTTCCGACGCGGTCTGCTCGACGCCGTCGACCATCGAGCGCATGACGTCGCGGATGTGCTCGTCGTAGTGGCTCAGCGCCTTGAGCACCGCCTTGCGCAGGGCCGGGGCCATCGAATTGCGGCTGCCGACTCCCGTGTCCGGGGCGCGGTGCAGCGCGTGGCGGGCCACCAGGAGGGGGCGCAGCGGATCGTCGAACTGGCCGTGGCTGTCGGTCGACCATTTCGTCCGCCAGTTCCGGTAGGCGTGCTCGACCCGCTCGCGCAGGCGGGCACCGGCTCGGGCCACGGTGTGCGTGGCTAGCAGGTTCTCCCTCGCTGCCACGCCGAAAGCCGCGGTTGCCTCGGCATCGTCGGCGGCTTGGCGGAGCAGTTCTGCCGCCGCGTCGATGTCGGGCTCACCAGGGCCCTGGCAGGGAACGAGGCGGGCCGCTTCCGCTCCGAAGATCTCGGCGACCGCGCCGTGGTCCCCGGCGATCACCGGGATGCCGTGCGCGGCGACTTCGAGCAGCCTCAGCACGTGGTCGTCGGTTGCTCCGGCACGGTGCAGCGACGTGAAGCAGTCCGAGGCGGACAGCAGGGCTTGGAGGTCGAACTCGTCCTCGACGAGCTGGATGCGCGGGTCGGCCGCAGTGGCCAGGCGCAGGCGTTCGGCCGCTTCGGGGAACTTGTCCGCGCCGACCACACCGATCAGCAACCGCACGTCGTCGCGTTCCGGGAACGCGGCGAGGAATGCGCTGACCACGCCCAATGCGTTGTCCGCGCGCTCGGCTGCGTGATCCGCGCAGGAGGCGATGACGAACTCGTCGGACAGCTCGAACCGGGCGCGCGTGCCCTTGCGCGTCGGCAGGTCCACGAGCTCCCGCTCGGGTGCGGGCAGCGTGACCACTCGGGTTTTCGCACCGCTGCGGCGGGCCGCGGCCCGGCTGTTCTCGGAGAGCACCCAGGTTTCGGCGACGTCGTCGGAGCCGACCGTGCCGGTGTGCACGTCGATCACGTATCGGCCGACCGGCACCGGCAGATCGGGGTCGCAGCGCAGGACTACCGGGTAGTAGGCGGTGTCCGCGGACGGCAGGCCCGATGTGCCGACCGCGTCCCGCAGCAGTTCCGCGAGCGGTCCTTGGCCCAGGACCGCTACGCCGAGCTGGTCCACGAGGGCTGCGCGGTTGCCGGTCCTGCGGTGCACCGCCTCGGCCGGGACGCGGCCGCTGGCCACCCCGACTCCGACGCACCACTCGTGGAAGGCCTCCGCGTCGGCGCCGAACGGGTCCGGGTAGTCGCGGCGCAGGACCGGGTCGTCCGTCCACACCGCCGCTGTCCAGCGGGAACCGCCCGCGACGCGCTGCTGGTCGTCGGCCGGGGAGCAGGCCCACTCCTGGAACTCCGGCAGCGCGTCCTGCTCGAACGGGCTCGGCGGGGCTTCGCCGTCGAGCCAGGCACCGAGGTATTCGCGGCGAAGGGTGTTCGGGAGCACCGCGCCGTCCGGCAGAGCGTCGAACGGGTGCGGCTCCTCGCGCGTGTAGCCCGCCTCGACCAGCGCGTTCCGGTAGCCGGCGCACAATCCGGCGAGCGTCTGGTACTCGGAGAGCAGGATGCGCGGGCGGTCGGCGTAGGTCGTGGAGAGCAGCCAGGGCCGCTGCGGTTGGAAACCGTCGAAGTGCACGCTGCGCAGCACTGCGCCGTCGACCGTGTGCTTGCCTTCGCTGGAGACCGCGAGTTCGCGCTGCGCCGCGTTCCACACCGACAGGCCGACGCCGGGGTCGCGGATCACCTTGTGGTCGACGAGCGCCGGGGCGTCGTCGAGGACCGGCGTGACCATCGTCGGGTCGCTGCGCAGCTGTTCCACCCAGGTCTCGAGCAGCTGCTCGGCACCGGGCCGGACCGCGAACACGCTCGGATCGAAGGTTCCCGATTCGGCGAGGTCAGCCGGGCTGGGGCGCAGGCCGTCCACCGCGAGCGGGCGCAGCACGCGCGGCACCAGCGCGACCGGGCGATCCGGGGTCAGACCGGTCAGCAGGTCGTCGAAGCGGCCGAAGACCTGCACGGACGGCTCGAAGTACAGAGTCGTGTGACCGGTCTTGAGCAGGTGCTGCAGGAACCGCGGGCGCAGGACGTTGCGCAGCTGCTCCGCGGTGCACCCGGTGGCCAACCGGGCGAACTCCTGCGGGTCGAGGCCGATGTCGGTGACCGACAGCGCGTCCGCCTCCGCCTGGCCCAGCTGGTCCACCAGCAGAAGCGCGAACCTCGCGTCCGGGTGGTGGCGGCGGAAGGTGTCCCGCAGGACCCTGGCGGCCGGGAGCTGGTCCGGGCAGGCCAGGGTGCACCCGAGCAGCGTGCCCGCGGCCGGTTCTCCTGGCGTTTCCGCCGGCCACTCCGGTTCGAACAGCTCCGCCGACTGCTCCAGCACACCGGACTGCAGGGAGGACTCCTCGGAGCTGATCGGGTCATGCTTCGCCTGCGAATCAGTCACGGCCGCAACCTATCGCTACCCGAGCACCGATCAGAAGCCCAACCCCACGAGCCCCAGCGCCGGTGCCGAACTCCGTCCGCACGACGGCACTGGGACCTCGATGACCTCGGCAGATCCCGCCCGCTCCCCGATCGTTCCGACACGCCCCGGTGTGTCGGGCCTCAGAGCATCGGCATCAGGGTGCGGAGCTCGTAGGGCGTGACGTGGCTGCGGTAGGCGTTCCACTCCTCGCGCTTGTTGCGCAGGAAGAAGTCGAAGACGTGCTCGCCGAGGGTTTCGGCGACCAGCTCGGAGGACTCCAGCTCGCTCAGCGCCTCGTTGAGGTTCTGCGGCAGGTTGGCGTAGCCGGCGGCCTTGCGCTCGCGCTCGGTCAGCACCCACACGTCGTCCTCGGTGGCGGGCGGCAGCTCGTAGCCCTTGTCCACGCCGCGCAGGCCA
Source organism: Saccharopolyspora sp. NPDC002376 (assembly GCF_053593195.1). Taxonomy (NCBI): domain Bacteria; kingdom Bacillati; phylum Actinomycetota; class Actinomycetes; order Pseudonocardiales; family Pseudonocardiaceae; genus Saccharopolyspora; species Saccharopolyspora sp. NPDC002376. Next base: position 104,062 of record NZ_JBSFBZ010000020.1, on the reverse strand, counting down.
GCCGCGAGGATCACCGCGTAAGCCAGGTACGGGTTGCAGGCCGAGTCCAGGTTGCGGACCTCGACGCGGCGCGAGGACGCTTTGCCCGGCGAGTACATCGGCACCCGGACCAGCGCCGAGCGGTTCGCGTGGCCCCAGCACACCGCGGTCGGGGCCTCGCCGCCGACGATCAGGCGCTTGTAGGAGTTGACCCACTGGTTGGTCACCGCGCTGATCTCACGGGCGTGGTGCAGGATGCCGGCCACGAACGCGCGGCCGACGTCGGAGAGCTCGAACGGGTTCTCCGGGTGGTAGAAGGCGTTCTGGTCGCCCTCGAAGAGGCTGAAGTGGGTGTGCATGCCCGAACCCGGCTGGGCGCTGAAGGGCTTCGGCATGAACGAGGCGTGCACGCCCTGAGTGATCGCGACCTCCTTGACCACGTACCGGAAGGTCATCACGTTGTCGGCCATGGTCAGCGCGTCGGCGTAGCGGAGGTCGATCTCCTGCTGGCCGGGCGCGCCCTCGTGATGGCTGAACTCCACCGAGATGCCCATCGCCTCGAGCGTTTCGATGGCGTTGCGCCGGAAGTGCGGGGCGGCGTCGTGGCTGGCCTGGTCGAAGTAGCCGCCGGAGTCGGCCGGCACCGGCTCGGAACCGTCGTCGGGCAGGTTCTTGAGCAGGAAGAACTCGATCTCGGGGTGCACGTAGCAGGTGAAGCCCGACTCGGTGGCCCGAGCCAGGGTGCGGCGCAGGACGTGCCGCGGGTCCGACCAGCACGGTGAGCCGTCGGGCATGTGGATGTCGCAGAACATCCGGGCCGAGTAGTGCTCGCCGTCGGGGGTCTCCCAGGGCAGCACCTGGAAGGTGGCCGGGTCTGGCTTGGCGACCATGTCCGATTCGTAGATCCGGGCGAAGCCCTCGATGGCCGAGCCGTCGAACCCGATGCCCTCGGCGAAGGCGCCTTCCAACTCGGCGGGCGAGATCGCTACCGACTTGAGCATGCCGAGGACGTCGGTGAACCACAGCCGCACGAAGCGGATGTCACGTTCCTCCAAGGTGCGGAGCACGAACTCCTGCTGGCGGTTCATGCTCGCAGCCTAAGAGTTCCAGCGCCGAATCGCGTAACTGGTCCATGAATGTCCGGCTACCCGGAGGTGGTGATCGTCCGCGCGGCGCTGCGACGGATCCTCGCTCAGACGTGAAGGAGGGCGCCTCCTCGGTCGGGAGACGCCCTTCTTAACGTTGGTCACTTCGCTGAGCAGCGAGCTCCTTCTGCTGGGACCTTCAGGTCGACCAGGTATCGCGTGCCCGCGTCGTCGACGCAGGAGGCGCCCTGCAGGAACACCGTGTGCTGGGTGCCCTCGTACGTGAGCAGGCGGCCGTGCAGCGCGGCGGCGAGCTTGACGCCCGCGTCGTAGGGCGTTGCCGGGTCACCGGTCGTGGAGATCACCAGCGTCGGGGGCAGCGCACCGACCTCGGGTTCGGTCGGTTCGCCGGTGACCGGGACTGGCCAGAAGGCGCACATGTCGCGCGCCGCGCTCGGCGGGTTGCCGTCGTCGAGGAACGGCGCGGCCTGGCGGTAGCGGAAGTCGGCTTCGCGGCGCTGGTTCGGATCCATCACGCGCTGGTCGTCGACGCAGTGCACGGCGTCGAAGGCGTCGTTGGTGTTGGAGTAGCGGCCGTCCTGCTCGCGGGTGAAGTAGCTGTCCGCGAGCGAGAGCAGGGTCCGGCCGCTGCCCTGGCGCAGCTCGGCGAGCCCGCCGTCCAGCTGGTTCCAGAGGCTGGGTGTGTAGAGCGCCTGGATCGCCCCCATCGTGGCGTCCTTGTAGGACAGCTCGCGGCCGTCACCGGCGCGCGCCGGTTGCTCCACCAGAGGGCGGGTGATCTGCTGGAACTGCGCCACCGCGGCCTTCGGGTCGCGCCCCAGCGAGCACTGCTGGCGCGCCGTGCACCAGGCCGCGAAGTCGTTGAAGGCGCGCTGGAACCCAGCGCCCTGCGCCACCAGCTGGTCGATGACCGACTGACCCGGGTCGATCGCTCCGTCGAGCACCATCGCCCGCACGTTGCCGGGGAACTGCTCGGCGAACTCCGCGCCGATTAGGGTGCCGTAGGAGTAGCCGACGTAGGTGAGCTTCTCGTCGCCGAGCGCCGAGCGGAGCACGTCCATGTCCCGAGCGACGTCGCGGGTGCCGACGTTGGCCAGCAGCTTGGGGTTGGTGCGCTCGGCGCACTTGTTCACGTAGTCACGCTCCTCGCTCTCGGTCTGCGCGATCCCGCTCGGCGAGGTGTCCGCGTCGGAGTCCAACCGCTCGGCGTCGCGCTCCTGGTCGGTCAGGCAGCGCACCGCCGGCTCTGAGGCGCCGATGCCTCGGGGGTCGAAGCCGATCAGGTCGAACCGCTCCCCCAGCTCGGTGTTGCGCAGCGATCCGGCCAAGCTCGCCGCCGTGCTCATCCCGGATGCACCCGGGCCACCGGGGTTGATCTGCAGCGAACCGATCTTCTGCTGCTGATCGGTGGCCGGGCTGCGCAGGACACCGATGGTGATCACCTCGCCCTGCGGGGCGGCGTAGTCCATCGGGACCTGCAGGCGCGCGCACTCGAGCCCGGGGCTGGCGTAAGCGGACCGATCGCTGTCAGTCCGGGTGTAAGGCGCGCAGGGCCCCCACGACAGCTCCTGGCCGTAGAAGCGCTCCAAGCCCGGCGGAACCGGTCCGACCGGCCCCTTCCTCTCGGTGTGCGGCTGCAGCGGTTGGGGGCTCTGCGTCGGCAGGCTGCACGCGGCGGCGCCCAGCACGACGACTGCGGAGAGCGCTGTCAGTAGGCGGTTCACCACTGGATCGTGACATGCATGAGGAGGTGTGAGCCGCGCCGGGCGGGACGACACCGCCCGGTCGGGTGCGCGAAGATGGGCGCATGCCCCAGTTGCGCATCGCACTCGCACAGGTCAACGCATGCGTCGGCGACATCGCCGGGAACAGCTCGATGGTCCTGGAGTGGACCCGTCGCGCCGTGCAGGAGGGCGCCCACCTGGTGGCGTTCCCCGAGATGGTGCTGTCCGGCTACCCGGTCGAGGACCTCGCGCTGCGCAAGTCGTTCGCGGCGGCCAACCTCTCCGAGGTCGAGCAGCTCGCCCGCCGGTTGCAGGAAGCCGGTTGCGGGGACGCGCTGGTGATCGTCGGGCACCTCGGCCGCGACGACCAGGGACCGCGCAACTCCGCGTCGCTGCTCTACGGCGGCGAGGTCGTGGCGACCTACCACAAGCACCACCTGCCGAACTACGGCGTGTTCGACGAGGCCCGCTACTTCGCGCCCGGCTTCGACCTGCCGATCGTGCGGTTCCACGGACTGGACGTCGGCGTGGTGATCTGCGAGGACATCTGGCAGAACGGCGGCCCGGTGGCCGCGCTGGGCCAGGTCGGCGTGGACCTCGTGGTGTGCCTCAACGGCTCGCCCTACGAGCGCGCCAAGGATGACGCCCGCACCCCGCTGGTCGTGCGGCGGGCAGCCGAAGCCGGGGCGCCGGTGGCCTACGTCAACCTGGTCGGCGCGCAGGACGAGCTGGTCTTCGACGGCGATTCGATGATCGCCGCGGTGGACGGCGAGATCACCGCACGGGCGCCGCAGTTCGCCGAGCACTTGCTGCTGCAGGACCTGGAGCTGACCGCCGGCGGCCACACCTCGACTACGGTGCCCGCCGAGCCTGGCCCGATTCGGATGCCGGCCTTCGACGTGCAGCGGATCGTGGTGCAGCCCGAGCCGCTGCCGAGCTACGAGCCGTTGCCGTCCGATCCCCCGGCCGAGCCGCTGGACGACGAGGCCGAGGTGTGGGGCGCGTTGGTCACCGGGTTGCGCGACTACGTGCACAAGAACGGTTTCCGGACGGTGACCTTCGGGTTCTCCGGCGGCATCGACTCGGCGGTCGTCGCGGCGCTGGCCGCTGACGCGCTCGGCGCGGACTCGGTGCACGGCGTTTCGATGCCGTCGAACTACTCCTCCGAGCACTCCCGGTCCGACGCCGCCGAGCTGGCCGAGCGCATCGGCTGCCACTTCGAGGTGCACCCGATCGCCGACATGGTCGACGTGTACGTGCGGCAGCTGGAGCTGGCCGGGCTGGCCGAGGAGAACGTGCAGGCGCGCGCCCGCGGCGTGCTGCTGATGGCGCTGTCCAACCAGCGCGGGCACCTGGTGCTGGCGACCGGGAACAAGACCGAGCTGGCGGTGGGCTACTCCACCATGTACGGCGACGCGGTGGGCGCCTTCGCGCCGATCAAGGACGTGCCGAAGACGCTGGTGTGGAAGCTGGCGCAGTGGCGCAACGCGGATGCGGAGAAGCGCGGCGAGGTGCCGCCGATCCCGGAGAACTCGATCATCAAGCCGCCGTCGGCGGAGCTGCGGCCGGACCAGGTGGACCAGGACTCGCTGCCCGAGTACGACGTGCTCGACGTGGTGCTGGACGGCTACGTGGAGAGCGACCGCAGCTACGCGGACCTGATCGCCGAGGGCTTCGACGCCGAGCTGGTCGAGCGGGTGCTGCAGATGGTGGACCGCGCTGAGTACAAGCGGCGGCAGTACCCGCCGGGGACCAAGATCACGTTCAAGGCGTTCGGCCGGGACCGGCGGCTGCCGCTGACCAACCGGTGGCGCGAGATCGCGCCGTGAACCCGAGTCGGCTGTAAGACGACAAACACCGTGCACGGGTTCCGGGTCGTGAGTGCGTAACAGTGTTCGAACACTGTTACGCACTCGCGATCCGCACTCATCGAAGGAGGATCATCCGGTGTGGGCCGTGCACGCGTTGTGCACTGTGGACGGACGTCTGGTGCTGTGGGCGGAGGATTCCGAGCTCCCGGCGCGGATTGCGGGGCGCGCACCCCGCGGTCCGCTGGCGCATCCGTTCGCGGTTTCCGGTGAGGCGTTGCGGGATGCTTTGTCCAACGAGCAGTTCAAGGTCGACTCCATCCCGATCCAGCTGCCGTCCTACGCTTCCGCGCCGGTCGCCTCGCCGGAACTGGTCCGGGATCCGCTGACCGCCGGGCCCGCGCCGCGCGGGAAGCTGCGGCTGCGGGAATGGCTGGTCCCCGCCGTGTCGTGCAATCCGGCGACGGTGGCCGAGCTGCTGGACGAGGGCGTGCCCGGCTGCCGGTTGGGGGTCTCGGCGCACTTCCTGCGCAGCCTCGCCGAGTGGGCGGAGCAGCTGGTGTCGCAGGGACGGGTGCTGCCCGCGCTGGTCGATGTCGCCGAGTGGCCGACCGCGCGGTGGCGACCGGCGTTGTCCAGCACGGATTCTGCGCACTTCGTGGCGCTGCGCGACGCCATGCCACCGGCGTTCCGCTGCGAGCGCGGCGATGCACCGGCCGATGTCCTGCGCAACGCGCTGAACGTGCTGGTCGACGGCATCGTGCGCAGTCGGGTCGCGGATCTCGAGCTGGCCGGAGGCCGAACCGCAGTGGCGGCGTGGCTGAAGGCGTTGACCGGCGAGCCGCGTTTCGACAGCGCCGAGAACCAGGTCCGCAAACTCGCGCGACAGCTGGAGACCTGGCGGGCCAGCGGCGGCCGGGAGAACCCGGTGCGGACCTGCTTCCGGTTGCACGCACCCGAGGACGACGAGGACTGGCGCCTGGAGTTCCTGCTGCAGGCAGTGGACGATCCGAGCGTGCTGGTGTCGGCCAACGAGGTGTGGCGCGCGGACAGCATGGTCCTGCAGCGCTGGACCGACGAGCCGGAGGAGCTGCTGCTCACCGATCTCGGCGAGGCCAGCCGGATCTTCCCCGCGCTGGACGCGGCGCTGCGCGTGCCGCACCCGAGCGAGCTGCTGCTGGACGCCACCGGCGCGTACGAATTCCTCACCAGCGCTGCGCTGCTGGATCAGGCGGGTTTCGGCGTCCTGCTGCCGTCCTGGTGGGGACGCACCGAGCAGCTCGGGTTGAAGCTGACCGCGTCGAGCACCGGGACCGCCGGTGCAGTGGCCAAGGAGTCCGGCGTCGGACTGGCCGACCTGGTCGACTACCGCTGGGACCTGGCGCTCGGCAACGAGCAGCTGACCGAGTCGGAGCTCGAAGAGCTTGCCGCCGCGAAGGTTCCGCTGGTTCGGTTGCGCGGCCGGTGGGTCCGGATCGATCGCAAGCGGCTCGCGGCCGGGCTGGCGTTCCTGGAGCAGTCCGGGTCCGGCCAGATGACCGCCGGTGAGGTGCTGCTGCAGGCTGGGCGCCCCGGGGAGGACGACGAACGGCCGATGCCGGTCGTGGAGGTCAGCGGGCGCGGTTGGGTCGGCGACCTGCTGTCCGGTCAGCTCGAGCAGCACTTGGAACCGGTGGAGCCGCCCGAGGGGTTCAACACGACCTTGCGCCCGTACCAGCGACGTGGTTTGGCCTGGTTGGCGTTCCTCGACCGGCTCGGCCTGGGCGCCTGCCTCGCCGACGACATGGGTCTGGGCAAGACCGTGCAGTTGCTGGCGCTGGAAGCGCTGGCGCGCGCCGACGGTTCGCGTGGGCCGACGCTGCTGGTCTGCCCGATGTCGCTCGTCGGCAACTGGCAGCGAGAGGCCGCGAAGTTCGCGCCGTCGCTGGACGTCCACATCCACCACGGTTCCGACCGGCTCACCGGCGAGGACTTGATGGAGGAGGTCGGCGGGCACGACCTGGTCATCACCACCTATCCCCTGGCGGCGCGGGATTCCGCCGTGCTGCGGGAGATCCGCTGGGAGCGGGTGGTGCTCGACGAGGCGCAGAACGTCAAGAACAGCAACTCCCGGCAGTCGCGGGCGGTGCGCGGGCTGTCCGCGCGGCAGCGGATCGCGCTGACCGGCACGCCGGTGGAGAACCGGCTCGCCGAGCTCTGGTCCATCATGGACTTCGCCAACCCGGGCGTCCTCGGCTCGCTGAGCACGTTCCGGGCGCGGTTCGCGGTGCCGATCGAGCGCGACGGCGACACCGAAGCCGCGGCGCGCTTGCGGCAGGTCACCGGGCCTTTCGTGCTGCGGCGGGTGAAGACCGATCCGGCGATCATCGACGACCTGCCGGACAAGATCGAGATGAAGCAGCTGTGCAACCTCACCGCCGAGCAGGCCTCGCTCTACCAGGCGGTGGTGGACGACATGCTGGCGCGCATCGCCGACAGCGAGGGCATGGAGCGGCGCGGCCTGGTGCTGGCGACCATGTCGAAGCTCAAGCAGGTGTGCAACCACCCGGCGCAGCTGCTCGGCGACGGCTCCCCGCTGCCCGACCGGTCCGGGAAGGTGGCGCGGCTGGAGGAGATCCTCGAATCGGTGCTGGCCGACGGCGACAAGGCGCTGTGCTTCACGCAGTTCGCGGGCTTCGCCGGGATGCTCGTGCCGCACCTGGCCGCCCGGTTCGACACCGAAGTGCTGTTCCTGCACGGCGGCACGTCGAAGAAGGCCCGCGACGAGATGGTCCGGCGGTTCCAGGAGACCGACGGGCCGGCGATCTTCCTGCTGTCGCTCAAGGCCGGCGGTACCGGGTTGACGCTGACCGCCGCCAACCACGTCATCCACCTCGACCGCTGGTGGAACCCGGCGGTCGAGGATCAGGCCACCGACCGGGCGTTCCGCATCGGGCAGCGCCGGGACGTGCAGGTCCGCAAGCTGACCTGCATCGGCACCCTGGAGGAGAAGATCGACCGGATGATGGCGGACAAGAAGGCGTTGGCGCAGCTGGTGGTCGGGTCCGGTGAGAACTGGCTGACCGAGCTGTCCACCAGCCAGCTGCGCGAGCTGGTCGCGCTGGAATCGGAGGCCATCGGTGAGTGACTGGTACGGAGGTTTTCCCAAGCCCAGCAAGCCGATTCGGGTCGAGGGCGGCATCAAGGCGCGCAGCAAGCGCGGCGAGATCGCGCAGACCTGGTGGTCGCGCCGGTTCATCGAAGTGCTGGAGTCGTTCGGCATGGGCGGACGGCTGCAGCGCGGCAAGAACTACGCGCGCGCAGGCCAGGTGCTGAACCTGTCGCTGTCGACGAGCGTGGTGGTCGGCCTGGTCCAGGGCTCCCGGCCCCAGCCGTACCGGGCGCGCATCGCCATCAAGGCGCTCTCGTCGGCGGAGTGGGACCAGGTCGAGCGGACGCTGGCCGGGCAGGCGCTGTACGCGGCGAAACTGCTGGCCGGGGAGATGCCGCAGGACATCGAGGACATCTTCGCCGAGCTCGGCCTGGAGCTGTTCCCGACGACCATGCGCGAGCTGACCATGGATTGCTCCTGCCCGGACTGGGAAATCCCGTGCAAGCACCTGGCGGCGACCTGCTACCTCCTGGCGGAGTCTTTCGACGCGGACCCGTTCCAAATCCTCGCCTGGCGAGGCCGCTCCCGCGAAGAACTCCTCGACCGCCTCCGCGCCCTCCGAGGCACGACCACCGGCCCCGCGACGGAAGAACCCACCGGCCCGGAACCGCTGTCGGCCTCCCTGGAAACCTTCTGGACAGCCCCGGAACCCCCAGCTCCCCCGCCGACCACGGGAACCACGGCGCCGGACGCAGTCCTCGACGAACTCGACCCGCTACCGGTGCAGATCGGCGGTACCTCCGCGGTGGACCTCCTCCGCCCCGCCTACCGAGCGATGGCCGCACCAACCACGACCGAACGCTGAGCGCTCCACGTGCCGCGAGCGGTGCGCAGATCTCTCCGACGTTCGCAGCGGGAACTACCGCAGTGGCCGTTACCAGGGAAAACGAATGGCCGGGTGTTCGGGTGCGTTGATAGCGTCGACCGCATGGCTCCTCCCGCACGTGATGCGTTTTCCGACGACCTCGAGGCTGCCGCGGACACCCTTGCCGCTGCCTTCGCCGACTACCCATTCACCCGGCACACGATCTCGGCCGACGACCACCTCGGTCGGGTCAGGCGCACCCAACGCATGTACCTGGAGCGGATCGGGCTCCCGCACGGTCAGGTGCACGTGTGCGGGGACGCCGAGGCCGTAGCCGTCTGGACCACTCCGGCCACCGACTTGGCCGCTTTCGCCGACCTGGCGGCGGAAGCCCAGGAGATCGCTGGAGACCGCGCCGAAGCGGCCGACGCCACCGAGCAGGCGATGCAACCGCACCGACCGACCGAACCCGTGTGGTTCCTCGCCACTGTCGGTGTCCGACCCGACCGGCAGGGCCGGGGACTCGGTCGTGCCGTCCTGGAGCCGGGCCTGCACGCGGCGGACGCCGCCGACGTCCCCTGCTTCCTCGAAACCTCGCTCGAGTCGAACCTGCACTTCTACCGCAAACTGGGCTTCGAAGTGACCGCAGAGGTCGACCTCCCCGATGGCGGCCCCCGAACCTGGGCGATGCGCCGCCCATCACCCACCGAACGCCAGTAAGCGTCCGACTTGACCTTGTCGCAGCGTCAACGTTTCTACTGTCGGCATGCGAATCGGTGAAATCGCCGCACTGGTCGGAGTGTCCACGCGGACCGTGCGCTACTACCACCACCAGGGTCTGCTCCCCGAACCGGAACGCCGGTCCAACGGCTACCGCCACTACGGCCTGCGCGACGCGATCACGCTGGCGCGCATCCGCCGCCTCACCGAACTCGGGCTTAGCCTCCAGGAGGTCCGCGACGCACTGACCGACGACAGCGGACGCGATCTGCGCGAGATCCTGGTCGACCTGGACCGCGAACTCGCTGAGCAGGAACAGCAGATCCGCGATCGCCGCGCCCGGCTGGGGAAGCTCATCGAACGCGCCGAACGTGGTGAGCTGGACGTGGACGGCACCGTTTCGCCGGAAACCGCTGAACTGCTGGCGGCGCTGAACCACGCCGAGCCCGAACCGCCGTCACCGATAGCCGCCCTGGAGCGGGAATTGTTCGCCCTGATGGACACCACCAACGGGGACCAGCGCGACCAGGTTCTCGCGGCAGTCCTCCCCGCCACCGCCCCGGACGCCCTCGCTCGCGGCCGTGAACTGCAACACCGGCTCGACGAACTGGCCGAAGCAGCCCCGGACGATGCCCGGGTGGTGCCGCTGGCCCAGGCGATGGCGGACAGCATGCCGGCCGAGGCCCTGGCGCTGGTCCGGGACAGCGGCGCCGAGCTCGCCCTCGAGCACGCCTTCAGCAAGGCGTTGTTCGACTCGATCGGGCCGGCTCAGGCGGAAGTGCTGCGCAGGGCGATCCGGCTGGCGTCCCACCGACCACGCGATCCCGGTGGTGCGCGGTGAGAAAGGTCCTGCGGCGGCTGGCGGTCGAACGCCGGGCCGCGAGCTTGTGGGCGTTCCTGCGGCGGCGGCGGATCGGCATCGGTCCGGACGACACCGAGCTGGGTTACGCCCGTGAGCAGGTTCCGCTGATGCTGACGCTGGCGTTCGTGCTGGCGCTGGAGACCGCAGTGGTCGGGCTCCTCGTGCCGTGGCCGATCGTGCACGTGCTGGACGTCTGCGCGGTGCTGCAAGTCGTGGTCGCGCTGGCCGCCCTGGTCACCCGACCCCACTTCGTGGGCCGGGGTCGGCTGGTGCTCCGCAACGGAGCCCGGTTCGAGCTGCAGCTGCCCCTACCGTCGATCACCGGCGTGTCGTCCGCCCGGAAGTCCCACGGGGGAGCCACATTCCAGTTCCACGACCAGGGTGGTGCCCCGGAACTGGCCATCGTGGTGGGAAACCAGACCAACGTGTGCGTGACGCTCTCCGAGCCGGTTCCCATCGTCCTGCCGAACGGCACGACCCATGAGGTCGAGCAGGTGCGGTTCCGAGCCGACGAACCAGCGCTCTCGGTGTCCGCGATCCGCAAGGCGATCGCCGAGGCGGCATCCGATCAGCCGAGGTCTGAGGCGATGCGGGGCGCGGGGTGCGGGAGGGAGGTACCCCCAGACCCCTCCCTCCCGCGTCCCACGCACTCCCCACCCCATTAGACGTTGAGATGGGGTTTTGGTTGCATCCTGTTTTTCACCGTTTTTCCCAAGGTGAAAATCGCAGGTAAGAGACGTTCTAGAAGACGGACGACGACCTCGTCGCCGGCCTGCTTGCCGATGAACAGGCGAGCCTCGACGCGCTGGCATCCCGCGAACACCAATGCGGCCAGGGGAACCAGGAAGAGGTTCAGCAGGATCGTGACCGGCAGGACCCCCAAGGTCAACGAGACGCCCGTGCTGGAACCGCTCATCTCGCATTTGCGCCACAGCGCGCCGATCATCCGCATGCCGAAGACGATCACCAGCAGCGCCAGCGCGAAGACCGCCAACGCCGCGATTCCGGCCCAGATGAGGCGGATCTGTTCTTCGTTCTCTTGGAGGTGCGAGGCAGGCCGCAGTTGCGCTGAAAACGATCAGATCTGGATTTTGTCGGGTTGGCGGGTTATGCATGGTCGTCGAAGATCGAAAGGTGGGCGCCATGCGGTGGAAGCGGTTCGGGGTCGGGTTGGTCGTGGCCGGGGTTGTCGCGGTGAGCGCGTCGTGCACCTCGGCGCCGGAGCCCGAAGCTGCCGCCAACCGGTTGGACGAGGTCGTGCAGCGCGGGGAGCTCCGGGTGTGCAGCACCGGGGACTACCGGCCGTTCACCTACCGGGATCAGGCCGGTGAGTGGAGCGGGATCGACATCGACATGGCGCACGACCTGGCCGAGCAGCTCGGGGTTCGGGCCTCCATCGTGCCCACCACCTGGAAGACGCTGGTCGAGGACTTCACCGGCAAGTGCGACATCGCCGTCGGCGGGGTGTCGATCACGATGGAGCGCGCTCGCGAGGCGTTCTTCACCAAGGCCTACGCCGTGGACGGCAAGGCGCCGATCACCCGCTGCGAGAACGCCGCGCGGTTCCAGACGCTGGAGCAGATCGACCAGCCCGGGGTTCGGGCCGTCGTCAATCCCGGTGGGACGAACGAGAAGTTCGCCCGGGAGCACCTCAAGCAGGCCACGATCGTCGACCACCCGGACAACAACACGATCTTCCAGCAGATCATCGACGGCAAGGCCGACCTGATGATGACCGACGCCGCCGAGACCCGCTGGCAGGCCAAGCAGCACCCCGAGCTGTGCTCGCTGCACCCGGACCAGCCGTTCACCTTCAGCGAGAAGGCCTACCTGCTACCGCAGGGCGACGTGGTGTTCCAGCAGTACGTCGACCAGTGGCTCAACCTCGCGATGCACGACGGCACCTACCAGCGCATCGCCGAGCCCTGGATCGGTTGACCGCTCACGCGCGGCGGGCTGTGACCTGCTCGAGCAGGCCCAGCTGGGCGAGCAAGGTCAACTGGTCGTAGTAGACCTCGCCGCCGATGACCCGGCCGTGCTCGTCGTAGCGCAGCGTCTCGCAGAAGGCCATGTCCATTTGGCGGCCGGTCGCCGCGTGTCGGCGGAATCGGCCGTCGTTCTGACCGCGGCCGTGGAAGTAGGCCACCGAGAAGCCGGGGCCGTCGACGTAGGACGCGCCGATCACCTGCGCATCCGAGAATGCGCTGATCCACTCCCCCAGCCACTCCTTGAACTGGGCCAGCGTGTGCATGGTGCCGCGCCGCGGATGGTCGATGTAGGCGAAATCGGCACCGATGTAGTGGTCGATCTCGTCGAGTTCGCGCTCGTTGAACAGCTCGTGCAGCTTGATATGGGTGTCCTGGTTGCGCATCGCCGATCCCTCCCGTCCCGAATGCTCCGCTCACACCGGGCAGCGGCCAGAGGAAAAAGCCTCCCGGTGTGACGTTGCTCCGACGGGTATCGGCGAAGCCGCCGGATCGTGCGACGCTTTCGGTGCAACCATCCGCAACGACCCGGGGACCTGCTCAGCAGGCCTCGAGGGAACAGGACGGTCAACGATGACTGCTGCCCAGAACCAGGGCGAAACGGCTGCCCCGTACGGCTCGACCCCCACCAAGCGCCGGGTCCGCATCCACCACCTGCAGCAGATGAAGGAGCGCGGCGAAGCCTGGCCGATGCTCACCTCCTACGACATGTACACGGCGCGGATCTTCGACGAAGCCGGGATCCCCGTGCTGCTGGTCGGCGACTCGGCGGCGAACAACGTCTACGGCTACGAGTCCTCGCTGCCGGTGACCGTGGACGAACTGCTGCCGCTGGTCCGCGCCGTAACCCGCTCCGCCGAGCACTCGCTGGTGGTGGCCGACCTGCCGTTCGGCTCCTACCAGGCCTCGCCGGAGCAGGCGCTGGCCACCGCGACGCGGTTCATGAAGGAAGGTCGCGCGCACGCGGTCAAGCTGGAGGGCGGGCGGCGCTACGCCCCGCAGATCGAAGCGCTGGTATCCGCCGGTATTCCGGTCATGGCGCACATCGGCTTCACGCCGCAGAGCGAGCACGGGCTCGGCGGGTACCGGGTGCAGGGACGCGGCGACAAGGCCGAGGAACTGATGGCCGACGCGCTGGCCGTACAGGAGGCCGGGGCGTTCGCCGTCGTGCTGGAGATGGTGGCCGCTGCTGCGGCCAAGCAGGTCACCGGTGAGCTGCGCATCCCGACGGTCGGCATCGGCGCCGGTCCGGACTGCGACGCGCAGGTGCTGGTGTGGACCGACATGTCGGGCATGAACACCGGTCGCACGGCGCGGTTCGTCAAGCGCTACGCCGATGTGGGCGGCATCCTCGCCGACGCCGCCACCCGCTTCGCAGAGGACGTGCGCGGGCACTCCTTCCCCACCGCGGAGCACTCCTTCAACTGATGCCCTGATTCCTGGGTGGCGATGGTGGCTCTAGCGACCATCGCCGCTCAGGCAGGCGGGGTTCCGTCGCCGAAGGGCTTGCCGCCCAAGGATTCCCGGCCGCGCGGGGTGCGCCAACCAGACGGATCCGGGCCCAGCGGAACGACGCCCGTCGGGTTGATCTGGTGGTGCGTGACGTAGTAGTGGCGCTTGATGTGGTCGAAGTCGACCGTGTCGCCGAAACCCGGGGTCTGGAACAGGTCTCGGGCGTAGGCCCACAGCGCCGGGAGCTCGGACAGCTTCTGCCGGTTGCACTTGAAGTGGCCGTGGTAGACCGCGTCGAAGCGGACCAACGTGGTGAACAGCCGGACGTCGGCCTCGGTGATCGTGTCTCCGACCAGGTAGCGGCGGTCGGTCAGCCGCTCGGAGAGCCAGTCCAGGCGGGCGAACAGCCGCTCGAAGGCTTGCTCGTAGGCCTGCTGAGAGGTGGCGAAGCCGCAGCGGTACACGCCGTTGTTGACGTCGGCGTAGACCAGGGCGTTGACCTCGTCGATCTCCGCGCGCAGGTGTTCGGGGTACAGCTGCGGGGCACCTTCGCGGTGGTAGGCGCGCCACTGCGTGGACAGGTCCAGGGTGATCTGCGGGTAGTCGTTGGTGACGACCTTGTGCTCGGCGAGGTCGAGGATGGCCGGGACCGTGTACCGCCCGGCGAACTCCGGGTCGGCGGCCAGGTACGCCTCGGATAGGTAGGAGATCCCAGTTGCCGGGTCGCGGCCGTCCGGGTCGAGGCTGAACCGCCAGCCGCGCCCGTCGCGGATCGGGTCCACGATGCCCAGTGACAGGACGTCCTCCAGGCCCAGCAGGCGGCGCACGATCACCGACCGGTGCGCCCACGGGCAGGCCAGGCTCACCACCAGCCGGTACCGGTCCGGCTCCACCGGCCACCCGGAGGAGCCGTCGGCGGTGATCCGGTCGGTGAACCGGTTCGCCTGCCGCACCCACTCGCCTCGCTTCGACGTCTCCGCCCCGAACTGCGCCTCAGGCATGTCCCCACGGTATGCCCCGGGCGGCCGGGATCACAGTTTCAATTGAAACTGTGGTCCGCCGTGGGTGGGATTTACAGCTTCAATTGAAACTGTGGTCTGGTGACCGTGCTGGGTTCCGGTGGCGGCCGCAGCTGCTTAGGGTTCCGGGCATGGATTTGGATCTTTCCGGGCGCTGCTTCATCGTCACCGGCGCCAGCAAGGGGCTCGGCTTCGCCACCGCTCGGACGTTGGCGGACGAGGGCGCCAACGTCGTCGTCTCGTCCTCGTCGGCGGAGAACACCTCGAAGGCGGTCGATGAGCTCGGCGACCGGGCACGTGGGCTCGCCGCGGACCTGACCGACCCCGGCGCGCCTCGTCGGCTGATCGACTACGCGCGGGAGCAGTTCGGGCGGCTGGACGGGCTCTTCGTCAGTCACGGCGGTCCGCCGGCCGGGATGCCGAGTGGGCTGGACGACGACATGCTGCGGCGGGGCCTGGAGATCGCCACCATCGCGCCGATCCGCATGGCGCGCGAAGTCGCCGCTGAACTCGGCGACGGCGGTTCTGTGGTCGTGCTGACCTCTACATCGGGTGCGGAGCCGCTGACCGGGCTGGCCAGCTCGAACGTCGCGCGCCCGGCCACCCAGGGTTTCGTCAAGGACCTGGCCAACGAGGTCGGTCCGCGCGGTGTCCGGATCAACGCGCTGCTGCCGGGTCGCTTCGACACCGAACGCGCCCGCGAGCTCGCCGCCGGGAACCCCAAGGCGCAGGAGGCCGCTGAGCAGGCGGCGGCGCTGCGCCGCTCCGGCGATCCGGCCGAACTCGCGGCCGTGGCGGCGTTCCTGCTCTCGCCCAAGGCCTCCTACGTCACTGGAGCCGCCTGGACGGTGGACGGCGGGCGTCGCGCCGAGATGTGACCGGCCCGGGCGCGATTTCGCGGGGCGGACTCCCGCGAAATCGCGCTCAGCCTGCTCGTTTGGCCAGGACGTCGGCGTGGCAGAGCTTCGGGGCGCACCAGCAGCCCAGAGCTCGGCCGGCGAGCTCGCCCTCGCGGAGCTTGGCCAGCAGGTTCGGTTGTTCGTCGAGCCACTGCTCGTAGTGCCGGACCATCGCCTCGCGGTCGACCTTGGCCTCCATGAGGAACGGGCTGGCGAACTCCGACTCCGGCCAGGAGTGCCGCGGGCCGGAGTGCCCCACGTAGGTCAGCAGGCCGGACTCCTCCAGCCACGGCACCAGGTGCTTGTGCGGACCGCCCTTGCGGACGTTGACCACGATGGCGTGGCCGTCGAGCAGGGCGTCGGCCCGCTCCCGCTCGTCGTCGCTCCAGGAACTCGCTTCCTCCGGCAGCACCGCCACCACCTCCGAAGCCCAGGGTCCCGCTCCCCCGACAACAACGCCCGTCACCCTAGGCCGTGCCAATTTCGCGAGAAATTGACGTTCACCCGAGTGACGGTCAATTTCTCGCGAAATTGACACCCCACCCTCCCTGACCAGGCGAGATCGCGTCGAGTCAGGGAGGGTTCCAAATTTAGGGAAATGTGGGTTCACCCAGGCGGGGGTCAGATGTCGGTGATGCGGAGGCCGGCGTGGGCCTTGTAGCGGCGGTTGATCGCGATGAGGTTCGCCGTGAACGCCTCCACCTGGTGGGCGTTGCGGAGGCGGCCGCCGTAGATGCCGCGCACGCCGGGGATCGTGTCCGCCAGGGCGCGGACCACGTCGGTGGCTTCGCGGTCGTCGCCGAGGACGAGGACGTCGAGGTCCACGTCGTTGACGGTCAGGTCCGCCAGGGTCACCGCCGAGACGTGGTGGAACGCCGCGGTCACCCGCGACTCCGGCAGCAGCTGCTCGGCCTGCTGCGCCGCGCTGCCCTCCTCCACCGGAAGCGCGTACGGGCCCTTCTTGTCGAAGCCCAGCGGGTTGACGCAGTCGATCACGATCTTGCCCGCCAGCTGCGCCTCCAGGGACTTCAGCGTTTCCGCGTGCCCCTCCCACGGCAGCGCCGCCAGCACGATGTCCGAGGCCGCCGCGCAGCCCGCGTTGTCCTGGCCGGTGACGTCACCGCCCGCGATCTCGACGATCTCCTTCGCCGCCTGCTCGGCGCGTTCGGCGTTGCGCGAGCCGATGACGACCTTCAGCCCTGCCTTCGCCCACCGGATCGCCAGCCCGCGACCCTGCGCCCCAGTCCCGCCGAGGACTCCGATGGTCATCTCCCGCACCTCAGCCACCTCTGGCCCCTTTCGTCACCATCGACCCTACTGTTGGGTCAACGATCGACCGGTGCGGCGGAATCCGCCACGGGGTGTGCGTCAGGCCACTTCGAACGCGACCTCCCGGCGTGTCGGATCGGCCACCACGAGCCGCACCCGAACCTTCTGCCCTTCGCCGAGACCATCACCGGTGCAGCGGGCGATGACCGGCGGATCCGCCACGAACACCTCGCCCGCCACGCCGTTGGCGGCGCGCAGCACGGTGGCCGGGAACTCCTCCCCGACCCGCGAGACCAGCGACCACGCCTGCGCCTGCGCGATGCAGGCCCGCTCCACCTGGCCCGCGATCCGGTCGGAGCTGCCCATCGCCGAGGGCAGCGCGGCCAACGCCTCCGCCACCCACCCGGGCACCTGGCGATCATCGGCCACCGCCAGGCACACCTCCGCGCTGTAGCGGTCAACCAGCCGTCGCAGCGGGGCTGTGACGTGCGCGTACGACGCGCCGATGCCTGCGTGGTTGGCCTTCGCGGGCGCGCCGTCGCCGAAGGCGGTGTAACCGGCTCCGCGCAGCAGTCGCGTCGCCGCGACGTGCACGGCGAGCGCTTCCGGCCGGATCGGGTCCAGTTCGGCCAGCGCCACCGCGGGCGGCAGGTCCACCGGCCAGTCCACGCCGAGCCGAGTCGCCGAACGACGCAGTCCCGCAACGGTTTCCGGCTCCGGATCAGGCACCGTGCGCAGCACCCCGATCCCGGCGGACAGCATCATCTCCGCCGCGCACATGCCGGTGAGCAGCGAGATCTCCGCGTTCCACGCCTCGATCATCAGTCGCGGCCGCAGCACCAGCTGCCAGCCGCCCGCGCCGTCGGACTCCACCTGCTGCTCGGGCAATCCGAGCTCGATCGCCCCACGCCGCATCGCCTGCTCCCGGCGCAACCGCCCGACGTCGGGCAGCAGTGCGATCGACGGGTGCGGAACGCCCTGCTCCAGCGACCGGTGCACCCCGTCGTAGTCCAGCTGCGCCACCGACCGGACCAGCGCGCGGCGGACGTCAACGCGCACCGGCAGCCCGTCCGAGTCGAGATCGATGGTCCACAGCACGGCCGCCCGCACTTGGCCCGGTAACAGGCTCGCGGCGTCCTCGGACAGCCGCGTCGGGTGCAGCGGAACGTTGCCGTCGGGCAGGTAGAGGGTCTGGCCGCGGCGCCGCGCCTCGACGTCGAGAGCACCGCCGGGGAGCACGAACGCCGCCACGTCGGCGATCGCGTAGTGGATCCGGTATCCGGTGTGACGGCGGTTGATCAGCACCGCCTGGTCGAGGTCCTTGGCGCCCTGCGGATCGACGGTGACCAGCGGCAGATCAGTCGCATCGGTCCGGATGCCGGTGGACACCGGCTGCGCCACGGTCTGCTCGACCTCCGCCAGCGCAGCGGGCGGGTAGTCCACGGGCAGGCCCAGCTCGGTCCGGACGGCCGAGAAGTCCATCGCGGCAGCGGCGACCCCGATGCCACCAGGTGGACCGCCCGCCGCCGCCACGAGGATCAGTCCTCGTCGTCTTTCCAGCGCGACTCGGCCTCATCGGCCGCCTTCGTGCGCTCCTGGGCTATCTCCAACGCTCGGGCCGCGGTCTCCTGGTCCGGGTACGGCCCCAAGCGCTCAGCAGCTCGGCAGCCGGCCTTGGGCTCGACCTGCCGGTGCTTCAAACAGAAGTACCAACCTCCGCGGGGCATGTTCCGAGCCTCGCACGACTGCGCGCACCTGTCACGCGCCCGGCTCCGACTCAACCGGGATGTCCGAACGCCGTCACCACGCGGGCGGTGGCGGGGCGGCCGGGGTCGGCTGCCAGCCGCCCGGGTCCTGCTTCGGAATCGGATCCAGGCACGACACCAGGACCTGGTGGGTCTCCGGGTTGTCGACCCGGCGCCCGTCGCGCATCCGGTACTCGAGCTCACCGTTGTCGTCGACTTCCACGGTGCAGCCGACCTCGGCGAGCTGGTCGTCGTCGAGGTCCACCAGCCGCTCGTAGCGCGACGGCACGACCCGGTAGACCGGCCACTGCAGGTGCCCGAAGGCCTGGTGGAACTCGGCGAGCAGGTTCTTCATCTGCTGCTGCCACGGCAGCGGCATCGCCTCGGCCAGCGACCGCGGCAGCACCGCGTAACCGGGGTCCGCCCCCGGACGCGGCTGAGCGAGGTAGTCGGCGAGCGGTGTGCTCGACGCGGGCGGACCGGACGGCCGCGGAATCGGATCTGGCGTGAACATCGTGCACCCTTTCCGAGAAGTCGCGCGGGCGGGTGGCGCCCCGACGGGTCCCCAGGCCCCCGCCGCGCCGACCATGCGCTCTCAACGTCAGCAGGCCGCCGTCATTCTTACCTAACGTTGACCATCTCCGGCAGGAACAGCGGCCTCCTGGGGTGGCGTGTCGGCCGCTGGGCGGACCACGTACGGCAGCAGTTCGCCGCCGTCCCACAGCTTCTCGATCTCGACCGCTTCGCCTGGTTGCGGCGCCTGCAGGACCTGCTCGTCGCCCAGGTACAGAGCCACGTGGTGGATGCCGTGCGGGTCCCGGCCGGTACCCCAGAAGACCAGGTCACCGGGCTGCGCCTGGTTCAGCGGCACGTGCACGCCGCCCTGGAAGTACTGCGTCTGCGAGTACTTCGGGATCTCCACCCCGGCGGCCTTCCACGCCTGCTGGGTCAGGCCCGAGCAGTCGAAGGAGTCCGGCCCGGCCGCGCCCCACACGTAGGGCTTGCCGAGCTGCGCGTTCGCGAACTGGATCGCCTGGCCGGCCAGCACGCCCGCGCTCGGCAGGTCGTCGCAGCCGCTGATGCCGGAGACGTCGCCCTGCACGCTGACCAGGTGCGCGGCCATCGGTTCCCACTTGTGGTAGCGCAGCGGGAACGCCGAGCGCTCCACCTTCTGGGCCGCGGTGCCAGGCCGCATGTCCTCCCAGCCGGGCACCTCCAGCAGCACGTCGTAGAACTTGTTGATCGCGTAGTCCACGTCGGTGACCTGCTGCGCGCTGCCCCAGCCCATCGACGGCCGCATCTGGAAGATGCCCAGCGAGTCCCGGTCGCCGTAGGAGACGTTGGTCAGGTTCGACTCGGTCTTGCCCGCCTGGATCGCGATCTGCCAGGCCCGCGGCGGCAGCCCGCGCTGCTGACCGATCTCGATGATGCGCTGGACGATCCCGATCGACTCCTGGGACAGCGTCGCGGCATCGCTCGCACCGCGCTCCGCGCCGTCGCCCCACGGACCGAGGTCCGAGCTGCAGCTGGACCAGTTCGCACGGCCGCCACCACCGGACAGCAGCATGGTCATCGCGCCAACGCCGATCAGACCTGCGAAACCCGCGAGCACGACGAACGCAACCACGAGCTTCCGCATGTCAACCTTCCTCGTCGTACTGGGCCACGCGCCAACCGGCGGCCGTCCGATTCACGGTTATCTGGAGCACTCCGATGTCGGTGGGCAGGCGCACCACCATCACGCCTTCGGTCGCGCTGATCGACGTGGGCGCACCGGTGATCACGTTGGCCGCGTTGGCCGGGTCCACCGATTCCATCTCGGTGATGAACTCGTCGGTGGTGAAGGGGCGCAGCTTGTCCAGCCACGCCTGCCGGTCGACGCCGACGGGGTGATCGACCCACGCCCTGCCCCACTCCTCGACGACGGCCAGCCCGGCCGGGTCAGGGGAGACCTGCGCGGGCGGGGCAGCGGGCACCGAGATCGTCGGCGGGGCCTTGGTGGGGCTCGGTGGCACCACCGCGGAATGCGCTGGCGGCCGGCTGGTGGACGTCTCCGCGACGTACTGGCTCGGCGGCGGTTTGGGGAGCAGGAAGCCGATCACCATCGCCACCGCGGCGACCGTGATCACCGCTGCAGCCAGGTGCTTGGGAGAGCGCAGCGGCCAGCCCCACAACCTGCGGTACACCGCGGCTCGTCCGCGGTGCGTCCGGATCGGCATCAGGCCCCCTTCTTCCGGCTGTCCTCGAAGCGGCGGTGCCCCTCACGAGTTCGGGACACCGTTGCCCTGTTGATCATCCCCTCATCCATCGGCGACTTCCAGGCCGCGGGAGGGGCGGTAGAGCACGTACACCGGGCGGCCCGCCACGACCTCCTTCTCGGCGCGGCGCGGACCTTGGGGTTCCGGCTGCCCGAAGATCGGGGAACCGGTCGTGCGGGACGGGATCAGCACCGGGTCCTCGTCGATGCCGTCCCACTTGGCTTCCGCCACCGGATTGGTGTCGACGACACGACTGGTGGTCCGGGCCTCGGGCAGCGCGGGCATTCCGCCAGGTCGGCGCGCCGCCGCGCCGCTGGGCAGCGCCGCGCTCGGCGGGCCCGCCACCGCGGGCGTCTCGCGGTCCAGCCGATGCGCGGTGGCCGCGACCGACGACGGGTGCTGCGCTTCTGGGCGAGCGCGCCAGCTCTGTCGCGGTGTCGCTCCGGACTCGGCGTACTCCGCGTCCGGATCCATGCCCCGCGCCCGCTCCCAGAAGTTGCCGGTCTCGTCGTCCTGAGGCCGCCCCCGCCGGAAGCGCGAGAAGATGCCCTGCGGTGGGCGCGGCACCGCTCGGCCGACGGTGCCCACCGACAGCTCGACCATCTGCCCGATCCGCCGGACCGGCTTGGCGACCATCAGGAACACGGCCGTCACCAGCGCGGCCAGCAGGATCTGGGTCAGCGCGGAGAACCCGCGCGGCGGGTCGAAGATCCAGGTCAGGATCAGGGTGTGCAGTCCGGCCATCGCCGCGATCATGACCACGTTGAGCACCGCCGCCCCGGCCACGCGGCCGATGGTGCGCAGCACCTGGTGGTAGAGCAACGCGACCAGACCGATCAGCGGCCCGGCCAGGATCAGCACCCGCAGCAGCACCTGCGCGAGCAGGATCGTCGCCTTGGCCAACAGCTGGAACGAGGCGTAGGCAAAGGCCTGCACCATGGCCAGCATCCCGGCGCCGACGCGGCTGCCGTCGATGCCCTGGAAGTAGCCGTAGGAGCTCGTGCCGCTCAGCCGACCTGCGACGTCCTGGAACTGCTGCTTCTTCGGCTCCGCCGAACCGGCGTCGGCCCCGTCGTTGACCTCCTGCCGGGTCCACGACTGGGCTCTCAGCAGGTCACGGCCGAGTTCGTTGGCCTGCGGCGAGTCGGGAGTGCCGAACTCCCCGCGTAGCCAGTTGCGGTAGATGACCTGGTCGTGCAGCAGCGTCGGCAGCGCATGTCGCTCGTCGACGCCCACTTCCTGCAAGAACCCAGCCTGCACCGCCGAAGTGCCGGTGATCAGGATGTCGTCGAGCGCGTGCGTGTAGACCAGCGGCGTCAGGTAGGTCGCGGAGGCGAACCAGAGACCGGCCAGCGCCCACATGGCTCGCTTGCCGATCGAGGCGAGGTCGCCCGTCCAGATGTAGCGGAACAGCACTATCGCCAGCACCAACGCGACCAGCCCGAACCACGGGGTGAACACGCTGTCGTAGAGCGCGATGGTGCCAGTGGCGACCAACTCGTCCAGCGGCGCGAGCAGGTTCCCGGTCAGCAGGGCGTAGTGCAGACCGTTGGTTGCGCCGACGAGGTTCTTGGCGACGTTGAACAGCTCGTTGCCGACCCAGGTGTCGACCACGGCGTTCGGGTTGGTCACGCCCTGCGGACCGCAGCCGAGGTCGTAGGTGTGCCAGACCAGACCCGAGTAGCCGACCTCGTTGTAGGGGCTGCCCGGGTAACCGGTGCCGAGCGAGCCGGGGTCCAGCGCGCCGACCATGCCGGAGCCTGGGCGCTCCGGGTTGGGTGCTTCCTTGCAGTCGAAGGGCTGGCCGAAGGCCGGGGCACCGATCAGCGCCTGGATCGCGATCAGTCCGGCGACCACCGCGAACGCCCGGCGCTTCGCGCTCCTAGGGCGCTTGCGGCGCCGCCGGAGCAGCACGACGAGCACCGCGGCCAGAGCGACCGCCAACAACGCGCCGCTCACCGGGCGTCTTCCCCACCCCGCTCGCCCACGGGGGTCGAGTGGTCGCTGCCGTCCTCGCCATATCCGATGCCGACGCTTTCGAGCTCGAACTCGTCGAAGGTCTCCTCGAGGTCTTCCGCGTAGTCCGCGGTAGGCCTCATCACGGGCGCGGCGGAATCGGAGTTCGCGCCGGCGGCCGGTTGCAGCGCCCGCGGTTTCACGGCCTCGTCCGCAGTCGGCGTGGTGTCCAGGACGTTGCGCAGGTGCTCCAGGTGCGGGCCGGAGAAGTCGATGCGGATCTTCTCCACACCGCCCGCGCCGTCGCCGAAGATGAACTGCCGCGGCGAGCGGTCCCGCTCCGTGCTGTTGCGCGCCGGACCGGGCCGGCGACCGAGGGCGGCCACCACCTGCTCGTACCCGGCGCCGACCGGCACCTTGAGCAGGCGCAGCGCGTCGGCCTGGGCGTTCTCGTCGTCCAGACGTCCGATGAACACCGAGTCCAGCAGCGACACGAAGCCCTGGATGCGCAGGAAGTCGTCCGGAATCTGGCTGGACAGCAGGACTCGGACGTTCCACTTGCGGGAGTCTCGGGCGAACCGGTTCATCAGCACGCGACCGGTCGGCACCTCGGAGAGGAAGAACGCCTCGTCGATCCAGACGCCCTTGCGCTCGTTCTTGGGCCGCTCGTAGATCGACCGCTGGGTCAACCAGGCAGCCAGGTTGAGCATCTCCACGCCGAGGGCTTCAGCGTCGGTCCAGTGCTCCCGCCCCACGCCGTCCTTGGGCAGCGCCAGCCCCGCCATGGTCAGCACGGTGAGCCGGTCCTCGCGGCGCTCGGAGTACGGGTCGGCGTTGGCCTCCGGGATCAGCAGCGACATCCGCTCCCGGATCTCGTCCAGGAAGTCGGCGACCACGACGGCGTGCTCGTGGTGCTCGCTGGCGTCGCGGCGCAGCGCCTCGAAGACCATGCCCGGGTGCGCATCGGGGCGACCACCGACCGCGCGGACCGCGCGCAGCAGCACGATCCGGGTCTGCGGCAGGCGCGCCACCTCGTAGGGCAGCAGGCCGGTCAGCACGTCGAGCACGAGGCGACGCCGGGTGGCGGCGGCCAGCGCGCGCTCGCGTCGCCAGCTGCGCTCCGGGTCGTCCTCGTCGACGAAGTGCTCGAGCTCCGGCTCGGCGACCACCCGGTACGGGTTGAGGATGCCGGGCTGGGCGTTGAGCAGGTTGATCGGTCGCGCGTAGGGCTTCAGCTCGGGCAGCTCGCACAGCGCGGCCAGCGGACCCGACGGGTCCAGCAGCGTCCAGTTGGCCCCGGACCGCAACGTCTTGTAGACGGTGCCGCCGCCCAGAAAGGACTTCCCGCCGCCCAAACCAGCGACGATGGCTGTCAGGCCGGAGGCGTCCCGGACTTCCTGCGCCATCCACGGGTCCCAGGCGACCGGGCGCCGGGTGGCGGTGCAGGTCTCGCCGAGCAGGATGCCGCGCCGGTCGCCGACCTCCGCGGTGGCCTGCGGAACCGCCGAAGCCGCCCACACCACCGATCCGCGGCGCAGGTAGGCGCTGTTGGCCAGCGGCTCGCCCGGGATGAACTCGCGGGCCATCGCGTACTGCGCTTCGGGGTGTTCGATGGCGATCTTCGGCTTGTACAGGTCGAGGATCTGCTGGGCCAGGCGCAGCGCGTCGCGCTCGGTCGGACCGGACACCGCGAGCCGCCACCAGGACTTGACGCGGGTGGCCAGCGCGGTGAACCCGGAGGTCATCTCGTCGTCGACCTCGAGCACCCGGTTGGCCTGGCGGGCCAGCGAGGTCGGCGGCTCGAGGCCGTGCTCCTCGGTGTAGTGCCGGACCTGCGAGCGCACCTTGTTCATCTGGCGCTGCAGCTCACCGCCCACGTCCTCGGGGCGGCGCACGTAGATCCGCGCGGACCACTCCACGGGCGCGGGCATCCGGTCGGAGTGCTGCATCCACGGGTCGTCGATCTCGGGGATCTGCAGGCCGTGGCTCTGCCCGACGGTGAGCACCGCGAGGTGTCGGGTGACGCCCGCGTTGGACCCGGTGCGGCCGCGGACGGTCACCGTCGGCGCGTACGGGTCCTGGTGCATGTCGGAGGCGTCGGTGAACGACGCGAGGTCCTCGGGCTCCCACGGCGCACCGGGCACCGCGGGCAGGTTGCGCGGCGCGGGCAGGCCCAGCGAGCACGAGCGGTGCATCAGCCAGGAGATCTCCTCGGCGGTCACCGGACGTCCGTCCAGCCCGGCCGAGCCGATGACCTGGTCGAGGTGCTCGATCTCGCTGTCCAGCGCGATGAGTTCGGCGTCCACCGCTTCCGGGAACACCTTGCGCAGCAGCGGGGCGGCGCGCTCGACGGCGCGGTCCACCACGTTGCGGGTCTGCACCTGGACCCCCAGGTAGACTTCCTTCTCCGCCATGGAGCGGCCCATCAGCTGCTGCTGCTCGCCGACCATGTAGTCGTCGAAGCTCAGCGCGCCGGGGGTGTCCGGGACGGGGTTGCGCGAGTTGTGCACGTGCGCTTCGGCCCACATCCGGATCGGGTAGGGCCGGTTGGTCACGCGCAGGTGCATCCAGCGGCCCTGCAGCTCGGCGTACTGGCCGGCGATCGCGGCGATCAGGTCCTGGCGCTGGGAGTCCGAGCGGAACGACCAGCGCTGCGGGGAGAGCCGGTACCAGGCGAACACGTCTTGACCGGTGCGCAGCAGGTGGCCGTCGATGGACCTCGCCGCGATGGACGGCGTGTAGGTCGGGATCGACTGCTCGGCACCCGGGGTCCGGCCGCGTTTGCCGGGATTGCCCTTGGCGCTGCGGACCTTGCCGTGCGAACCGCGGGGACCCGGAACTTGTTGCATGTTGCGCTCACGGCCTCGCCGGCGACCGAACACCGCGAACCTCCTTGCTACGCGCGCGCCTGCTGGGAACCGTGCTGCGGGCCGCCGGTTTCGACCGGGCGGTCCGCTGCTGCCGCTGGGGGTGGCCGCGTTGGGCCTGCTGCTTCGGGGCCTTGCGGCGTGGGGCCTTCTGCTTCGGGTGCGGACGCTCGGTGCGCACCCTGATCCGCGCGGCGCTGGCCGCACCGCCCTCCCCGGACGCCTTCTCCCGGGGGGCGGTGAGTTCGCGCATCCACATCGCCATCACCGCGCCCAGCGGTCGCTCGTGCCCGATCTTCGAGCAGACGATCTTGGTCACGACGATCGTGATGATTACCGCCCACGCAGTGGAGAAGAAGCCGAAGCCGATGTTCATCCGGCGTTCGATGGCGAGCACGATCAGGAACACGACGATTCCCACGCCCCAGGCGACGTAGCGAGCCCGCCACGGGAAAGTCGCATTGGGCGGCCCGAGCCAGACCGCGTCAACCCGGTAGATCTCGTCGTCGGTGCGTATTCGCACTGGTCAGCCCCCAGTGCTGAACAGGCTGGCGATGAACGTGCCGATGTCCACACCTGCGTTGGTGACCGCGAGTCCGACTATGGCGAGCGCGACGACGACACCACCGAGACGACGCATCACGCCGGCGTTGTCACCCTTGCCGCCACCCAGCCAGAGCAGGAGGATCGCGACGGTCAGCAGCAGCAGTGGGAGCAGGTTGTCGAGGATCCAGCCCTGAATGCCTTCTGTGCCCAGTTCCGTCTGCTGCGCCAGTACGTTCATTTGCGCCAGTGTGTCCAGCGACGTGGCGATCATCTCTTTACCCCTGAGTGCGCGGAGTGTCGTCGGGCCGGTACCTCAGCGCGCCGGGAATGATCCGGCACGCAGGTACGAGTAGAACATGACATGGTCACCAGAAGTAGTGGTTGCGAGTTCCGGTGTGGCGGAAGCGGTGTTGCCGACGAAGCGCCGTCACGCCGCGAATAGGCCGTTCGGGGATGCCGCTTTCGGTTTACCACCGGGAAAAATGCGCTCACCTGGCCGGTTCCCAACTGGAATCTCGTGGCTGTTCACCCGCTTGCGAACCCCTTCGTAACGCACCGTGCACAACTCGGTCATCCAGTGGATTTCCGCACATCGCGTCATGATGCACCCGACCGGATCACGCGAATGTGAAGTCGTGGCCCAGATTCGGGATGAGTTGATCAAGACGCCCTGCCTCAGCGTAGCGGCTCGTGTACAGCGACCGACGGGCAGCCCCATCCTCGGAGCGAACCCCGAAGTACACAGTGGACGATCCACCAGCCACGATCGGACAGACCAACGAACGCCCCGACCACCGGCCGGGGCGTTCGTCGTGGGATCTCCGCAAATCAGGCGCTCACTGCACGGCCCAGTAGGTGTAGGACGAGTAGTCCGGGTACGGGCCGAGGAAATCCTGGAGCGGGCCGAGTTCGACGGTCAGCGTCGGCTCGGTGACCAGCTCCGCCGGGATGGTGAAGGTGGTCTCGGCCCAGCCCCGCGCGTCGGCGTCGAAGTGCCAGGTACCGACGAGCTCGTCGTTCGCCCGGACCTGCACAGCGCGGGATCCGGTCGGTTCGCCGTCTTGCGGTTCGGTCGGGTCGATCCGGCCGAGGATCGTCAGCTCCTGGTTCGGGACCAGATCGTGGAAGGTGAACGACTCGCCGCCGACGACGTGCCGACCGCTGTCCACCACGTCCCCGCCGTCCGGGCCGGTGACCGTGCGGAGATGGGTCCGCGGCTGGAATCCCTGGTGTGCCGGGATGACCTGGTAGTCGTGCCGTTCCTCGTCGCGCAGGTCGGCGATGTTGAGGCGGTCGCGGATCTGCCCGGTCGGCTGCTGCAGCGGCTGGTCGCCGGAGTCCAGCGAGTTCCAGTCGGCCTCGTAAACGGTCACCTTGTTGCAGGTCCGCGCCGCCTGGCAGGCGGACTCGCCGCCGAGCGTGGTGTGCGAGAACTGCGGCGACTTCAACTCGAAGGTGATCAGTTCGCGACCGAACAGGCCTCCTTCGCCGAGGCCGTGCACGCTCCACGAGTCGAAGATGACGAAGTAGTCCGGCCGGCGCTGCTCGGGCAGCCGCTTCAGCTCCTCGTAGAGGCTGCCGGGACCGTGTCGGCTCGGGGTGGTCAACCCGGTGGTGGCCAGGCCGATCAGGTCGACGACGTAGCGGTCGGAGAAGTAGGCGGGGGCTCCGACGTCGTTGACCGCGACCTTGGCATCCGGCGGCAGGTGGCCCTTGATCCAGTGGCTGATGGTGACCTGCTGGTCCCGGATGCCGGCGGCCTGCTGGGCCTGCCGCAGGCTCCAGGCCGGCAGCTGGGAGGCGCTGAACAGCAGCGCCACCACGACGCCGCCGACCAGCACGGCACGCCGCGCGGTCGGGAACAGCTGCGCCGCGGAGTGGATCCCGATGACGCTGAACAGCAGCAGGACCGGCAGCAGCGGCTGCACGTAACGCATGTGGTGGACGTCGGCGACCTCCTGCGTGGAGACCGACGCCAGCACCAGCACCACACCGATGCCAACGGCCAGCGCCAGGCCACGCCACTGCGGAGCGCGGCGGAACAGGCCGAACACGCCGAGGACCGCGAGCAGCAGCGCACCGGGGAAGACGTAGTCCTGCGTGGACAATCCGGTGAGCGCGGTCAGGAAGATGCGGAAATTGCTGAGCACCTTGTCCGCGACTTCCAGCGGGTACACCGCGGGCAGGTGCAGCAGCGACTTGGCCAGCACGCCGTTCTGCTCCGCCGAACCGGTCGCGATCCGGTAGAAGGCGAACTGAGCAGCGGCGGCGTACGCCGGCAGGCCGATCCACAGGATCCGGCCGAGCACGCGTGGCCACGGGGCGCGGGTGCCGCGCGCGTGCGCGACGACGTGCCAGATCATCGCCAGGCCGAGCACACAGGCGAACACCAGCAGTTCGGTCCGGGTCAGAGCCGCGGCCACCGCGACCACGGGAGTCCACCGGAAGCGGTTCTCCGCACGCTCACCGGTGAACACCAGCAGCAGGGCCACGAGCAGGAAGGCGACGAACGCGATCTCCATGCCGCTGGTGGCGCCCCAGGACAATGGACCGCTCAGCGCGACCAGCAGTCCGGCGCTGATACCGACGCCGCGGCCGGCCAGCCGGGTGCCGAGGCGGTAGGTCAGCGCGGCGGTCAGCGCCAGGCACAGCGCGCCGAAGAACATCGCGAACGGCAGGAAGGCCGAGCCCGTCACGCCCAGCGCGTAGACGCCGCCGAGGATCAGCACGTAGAGCAGGCTGCTCGCGCCGGTGCTGATCGGGTCGCCGGTGTTGTACTGCAGGAAGTGCCCGGAGCCGATCTGGCGCGCGTACTGCAGGTGGATGTAGGCGTCGTCGACCGGCGGGATGAAGTTCCACTGGTTGTAGGCCAGATTCACCACCAGGAACAACGTGGTGATCAGCAGTGAAAGCCCACCGATCAGCCATGCCATGGCGTCCCGGAACGGACGTCCGGCCGGTCGCGGACCGGCGGTGGTCCCGGCCGGTATCTCGTCGTGCTCCCCGGCGCTGGGCGCCGCGAATCTCGTCATGCTTGCTCCGAAAAAGAGGGGGATCAGCGCGCGTTCCGACCGCGCGCGAAAAGAGAGGTGCGCCTACGGGGTGGCGAAAAACCGGTGCGGCGTTGCAGGTTCGGCGAGGACGATGCGGCGGTCCGACATCGATCGCCCCGATGTCAAGAACCCAACGCCGCCACCTTCCGCATCCGAGCGAACACGATGAGGAAATTCACAAACCACCCACCGCGCGCAGCAACAGATTAACCCTTCCGAGCTAACCAAGATCCCCAGGGGCGACCAAGTTCGCAAACCCCGAAAACCGGGCCCCTACCCCGAAACCACCGATCCACCCCACCCGAACCCGTTCAGATCGGTTGATGCCCGTGAGTTCTTCGGCCTGCTATGACAGCCCAAAAAGACTCACGGGCCATGACCAGGCAAAACAATCCCCAGACCGAACCACGAGCAGCGAGACGAGCGGCCGCCGTGCATTGGGATGCATGAAGTTGGGCACCCGCAGTCCGGGCGGGCGCTGAGGTTCCGCTACCCGCACCGCCACAAGACAAACAAGAAGGGGCGGATGAGTCGGCCTTTAAGCCGGATTCTGTTCTTGGGGGCCTTGCGGCCTTCCCAGTCGGTGACCATCCATCTTGGCTCGCCGTTGCCGACGGGCTCGTGCGGCCTACCCGCGAACTCGGGCGGGCCGCCCTCGATCGTTCGCGCAGACGCCTGGTGGGGCGTCCTCTTGGCCTTGCTCCGGGTGGGGTTTACCTAGCCACCCCGGTCACCCGGGGTGCTGGTGGTCTCTTACACCACCGTTTCACCCTTACCCGGCGGTGTCCGCCGGGCGGTCTGCTTTCTGTGGCACTGTCCCGCGGGTCGCCCCGGGTTGCCGTTAGCAACCACCCTGCCCTGTGGAGTCCGGACTTTCCTCGACGGGATCGCTCCCGCCGCGGTCACCCAGCCGACTCATCCGCACCGTCAAGTCTAGAACGCTTCGGGCGCACGTCGAGGTCCGGCCCCGGCCAGGTCGGCTCGGCTCAGGCGGTCCCGCGCGGCTCGCTCGGCGCCGATGCGGTCCAGGCCGAGCAGCCCGGCGCCGATCACCGGGGGCGCTTCGACCAGGCGGACCTGCACTTCGGGGGCGACCTTCGCGCACCGGCGCCGGATGTCGGGCAGCAGCCGCCGCCCGGCTCCGGCCAGCACTCCGCCGCCGAGGACGACCGTCGGCGCGTTGAGGAGGTCCAGCCGACGCAGGGACACCGCGGCCAGCAGCCCGATCTCCTCGGCCTGCCGGTCGACGAGTTCGGTGGCGACCGCGTCCCCGGCCTCGGCGACCTCGAACAGCAGCGGGCACAGCTCGTGCAGCACGTCCCGGTGCAGTTCGCCGAAGTGCAGCGCCTCGACGACCTCGGCCGCGCTGCGCATCCCGAAGTGGGCCACGACGGCGGGCAGCAGTTCAGTCGGCACACCGCGGCCGTCTTCCGCCCGCACCGCCCACCACAGGGCTTCCTGACCGAGGAAGGCCCCGCCGCCCCAGTCCCCGGAGATCCGGCCGATCGCCGGGAAGCGGGAGGTGCGGCCGTCGGCGGCGACTCCGACGCTGTTGATCCCGGCTCCGCACACCACCGCCACCCCGACTCCGTCGTCGGTTCCGGCGCGCAGCAGCGCGAAGGTGTCGTTGTCCACCGACAGCGTCTCCGACCAGCCGCGTTCGGCCATGGCCCGGCGCAGCTCGTCCTCCTCGCGCGGCAGGTCCGCCCCGGCCAGGCAGGCCGCGGTGTGCTGGGCGAACGGCGGGCCCGAAGGCAGCCCGGCCCGGGCGGTGGCCTCGACGGCGAGTTCGGCGAGGGCGTCCATGCAGCGCTGGACGCCGACGTGCTGCGGCGACGCTCCGGCGCCGCGCACCGAGGCCAGCACCGAGCCGTCGGCGGCGATGAGCAGGACGTCGGTCTTGCTGTTGCCGCCGTCGATGGCCAGCACCGCGGGCTTCATCGGGCCCACGGCAGGAACTGGGCGTTGCGCTGCACGAGCTCGTCGGCCAGCCGGTCGGCGATCGCGTGCTGGCCGATCAGCGGGTGCGCGAGCAGCGCGTCGGCGACCCGGTCCCGGCCGCCGCGCAGCGCCGCGTCCAGCGCCAGCTGCTCGTAGCCCGCGACGTGGCCGATCAGCCCGGCCAGCGCAGGCTCCACCGGTCGCACCGGGAGCGGTCGGGCGCCGTCGGAGTCCACAGTGGAGTTCGTCTCGACCACCATGTCGTCCGGCAGGAACGGGAGCGCACCGTCGTTGCGCACGTTCACGACGTGCTCCTCCGGTCCCCCGGAGGTCAACGAGTGCACGAGCTGCACTGCCGCCTCCGAGTAGTAGGCGCCGCCGCGCTTGGACAGCTCCTCCGGCTTGGTCTTGAGCGCGGGATCGGCGTAGCGCTTGAGCAGGGCCCGTTCCACGTCGGCGACCACCGTTGCCCGAGGTGGCGATTTCCGTTGCTGGGCAAGCACTTCGTTGTGCGCGTAGAAGTACTTCAGGTAGTACGACGGCACCGCTCCCAGCCGCCGGAACAACTCCGGCGGCAGCCCGATGTGCTCCGACATCGCCTCGGCGTGCTCGCCGAGCAGATCCGGCAGGACGTCCCGGCCCTCGACCTGCACACCACGCACCCAGGTCAGGTGGTTGAGCCCGGTGTGCTCCAGCTGCACCGAATCCGGCATGGCGTCGAGGAGTTGCGCGACCCAGCGGCTGAAGGTGATCGCGACGTTGCACAGTCCCACCGCACGATGCCCTTCGCCGAGCAGCGCACGGGTCACGATGCCGACCGGGTTGGTGAAGTTGACGATCCACGCCTGCGGCGCGACCTCCCGCACGCGCTCGGCGATGTCGAGCACCACGGGCACCGTGCGCAGTGCCTTGGCCAAACCTCCCGCGCCAGTGGTCTCCTGGCCGATGCAGCCGCAGTCCAGCGGGAACGTCTCGTCGCCGTACCGCGCCTGCTGACCACCGACGCGCAGCTGCAGCAGGACCGCCGAAGCACCGGTCGCCGCCTCGACCACGTCGGACGTCGTGCGCAGCCGCGCCGGATGGCCGGCCTCACGCAGGAGTCGGCGGCTGAAGTCGGCCACCACGGCCAGCCGTTCGGCGTCCGGGTCGACCAGCACGATCTCCTCGATCGCCGGTTCGCGGCGCCGGGCCAGTCCGTCGATCAGTTCGGGCGTGTAGGTGGAGCCACCGCCCACCACCGTCAGTTTCATGGTCACCCCTTGACTCCGGTGAAGGTGATGCCGCGGACGAAAGCGCGTTGGGCGAACAGGAAGAGCACGATGACCGGCAGCATGACCAGGACCGTGGCGGCCATCGTCAGGTTCCACTCCACGCGGTGCATGCCGCGGAACGAGGCCAGCCCGACCGACAGCGTCCAGGACTGCTGGTTCTCCCCGGCGTAGAGCAGCGGGCCGAAGAAGTCGTTCCAGGTGTAGAGGAAGCAGAACATCGCCGCGGCCGCGATGCCCGGCCGGGCCATCGGCAGCACGATCCGCAGCATCGCGGTGAACTCCGAGCAGCCGTCCACCTTCGCTGCGTCCACATAGGACCTCGGGATCGTCAGGAAGAACTGCCGCAGCAGGAAGATGCTGAAGGCGTCGCCGAACAGGTTCGGGATGATCAGCGGCCACAACGTGCCGGTGAGCTCGAAGCGGGTCCACAGGATGTACAGCGGCACCGCGGTCACCTGCGGCGGCAGCATCATCGCCGCGATCACCAGCACGAACGACGCACCGCGACCGCGCCAGCGCAGCTTGGCCAGCGCGTAGGCCACCGGGATGCTGGAGATCAGCATGAACGCGGTGGCCAGCACCGAGTACAGCAGGCTGTTGAGCAGGAATCGCAGCATCGGCGCCTGGACGAAGACCTGGGCGAAGTTCTCCCAGTGCCACTCCTGCGGCCACAGGTTCGCGGTCAGCGCCTGCTGGTCGGACATCACCGCGGTGAGGAACACGAACACCAGCGGCAGCAGGAACATCACCCCGAGCGCGAGCCCGAGGCTGTGCACCGCGATCCAGTTCAACTGGTGATTTCGGCGGTACCGCACGAAATCAGCGCGATTGGGACTCAGCACGGCGGCCACTCAGCCCACCTCCTCGGCGTTGGTGCCGCCGCGCATCCGGCGGATCAGCAGGGCGGTGAAGCCGAGCGAGAACGCGAACAGCACGACGGCCATCGCCGCGGCGTAACCCATGTTGTAGTAGTGGAATCCCTGCTGGTAGAGCCAGGCCGGGAAGGTCAGCGTCGCGTTGTCCGGATAGCCCAGGACCCTGCTGCTGCCCACCACCTCGGCCTGCCCGGAGGCCACCGAGCCGGCCACCACCGCCTGTGTGAAGTACTGCAGCGAGAAGATGATCGAGTTGACCACGCCGAACAGCAGCACTGGCGCGATCGACGGGATCGTGACGTGGCGGAAGCGGCTGACCGGACCGGCGCCGTCCAGCGCCGCCGCCTCGTGCAGCTCCTGCGGCACGTCCAGCAGCGCGGCCAGCATGATGATCATCAGCTCGCCGCTGCCCCACAACGTCAGCAGCGTCAGCGCCGGTTTGGCCCACGCCGGGTCGTTGAACCACAGCGGCCCGTCGATGCCCAGCAGGCCGAGCAGCCCGTTCACCGGCCCGGTTCCGGGGTTGAACAGGAAGGTGAACGCGAGCGTGGCGGCGACCGGCGGGGCCAGTGCGGGCAGGTAGCACAGCGTGCGGACCAGTCCGACCCCGCGGCGCAGCCGGGCGATCACCGCCGCCACCCCGAGGGCGAACACCACGCGCAGCACGGTGAGGACCGCCACCAGCCACAGCGTGTTGGCGGCCGCGATGCGCACCACCGGGTCGCCGAACAGCAGGTAGGCGTAGTTGCGCAGGCCCACCCACTGCGGCGGGCTGAGCAGGTCGTACCCGGTGAACGAGAAGTAGCCGGTGGCCAGCAGCGGGTACGCGAAGAACACGGTGAACCCGATGATCCACGGCGACATGAAGGCCAGCACCTGCAAGCGGCGACGCGTTCTGCGGGCGCGGGCCGCGCGCTCGAGCGTCACGGACATCAGTTGCCGCCGAGCGCCTTGGCCGCGTCGATCTGGCCGTCCAGCTCCCGCAGCGCGGCACCCAGGTCGCCGACCTGACCGCTCTGCCACTTCACCGAGAAGTCCTCAGTGGACTTCATGTAGGCGCTGCCGTTCGGGCTCGGCGGGCTGGGCACCAGCTGCGGGTTGTCGAACAGGTCGAGGAAGGTCTGGTACTGCTCGGTGGTCTCCACCCGCGGGTCGTGCAGCGCTTCGGTCGTGGTCGGCACGTTCTTCAGACCGTTGGCCAGCTCCACCAGCGCATTCGTGTCGGTGGTCAGGTAGCGGACCAGTTCCCAGGCCGCGCCGGAGTTCTCCGCGCCGC
Source organism: Saccharopolyspora sp. NPDC002376 (assembly GCF_053593195.1). Lineage (NCBI taxonomy): Bacteria > Bacillati > Actinomycetota > Actinomycetes > Pseudonocardiales > Pseudonocardiaceae > Saccharopolyspora > Saccharopolyspora sp. NPDC002376. The sequence goes on along the minus strand of NZ_JBSFBZ010000020.1, from coordinate 69,495 downwards.
GCGGGATGCCGATGATGGTGCCGGTGACGAATCCGGTCCCGTAGAGCTCGGGTTCGCCATCGGCGACCGGGAACGGCGCAGTGGCGTAGCGCAGGTCCGGCGAGGTTTCCTCGATGAAGCCGGTGCGGTACTCACCGTCGATCATCATCGCGATCTTGCCGCTCTGGAAGGCGTTGTCGGCGGAGTACTGCTGGCCGAGCCCGGAGGTGAACTGCACCAGCTTGTCCCAGCCGTAGAAGTCGACGAGCTCCTGCTGCCACCGGTACATCTCCTGCCAGGCCGGGTCCTGGCCCAGCGCCGACTTGCCCTGCTGGTCCATCCACTCCGCGCCGAAGTGCGGCGCCCAGTTCCACGGGTGGTTGGCCTGCGAGCCCAGCACCGGCAGGAAGCCGGCGACCTTGATCGAGCCGTCCGGGTTGAACTCGGTGAGGCGCTTGGCCATGTCTGTCAGCTCTGACATGGTCTTCGGCGGCTGGGTGATGCCCGCGCGGGCGAAGGCGTCGGTGTTGTAGAAGAGGCCGTAGACGTCGGCCAGCAGCGGCATCGCGCAGCGCTGGCCGTCGAACTCCGTGTACTTCTGGGACACCTCGACGATCTGGTTCAGATCGACCCGGTCGCGCTGCAGGTAGGGGCCGAGGTCCTGCCAGGCGCCGCTGGAGCAGAACTGGCCGAGGTTGATGGTCTCCGCCGAGATCGCCACGTCCGGCGGGTTGCCGCCGCGGATGGCCTGGGTGATCTTGTCGTCGTCCTGGTTGCCCTGGCTGTTGATGGTGATGTTGGGGTGCTGGGCGTGGAATCCGTCGAGGACCTGGTTGAGCACGTCCAGCTCGCGGTCGGTGAACTGGCTGGACACGGTGATGGTGACCTGCTCGTCGGGGCCCGGCGCGGGTTGCGGACCGTCCGATGTGGACCCCGCGGTGCAGGATGCGGCCACCAGGGCGGCCGCCGCGGTCGCGAGGGCTAACAGCCCGCGTCTGCTCGCGCGGGCGGGGAACCTCGATCTCATCGCGCCTCCTACTCGACTTGGTCGTGCGGGATAGACCGGACTCCCACCGCCGTGACGGGCAGTCCGAAGAGCTGCTCCCGAGCCATCCCGAGAGCGACTTGCAGCGCACCCGCGCGCACCGCGTCGTCGGTGCACTGCGCGAGTTCGACGGGGGTTCGCGGCACCACCAGGCGGTGCAGTTCCCCGGTCACCAAGTTCGTGAGTTCCGGGCCGCCGACCTTCGCGATCTCAGCGGTCAGCAGCACGAGTTCGGGGTCCAGGACGCTGACCACGCCAGCGACACCGGTGGCCACCCGGCGTGCCAGGTCCGCCAGGAACTCCTGTCCGGCAGGACCACCGGTGCGGGCTTCCTGGACCGCAGCGACGGCGTTGCGGGCATTGATCCCGTGCGCGCGGGCGAGCTTGTTGATCGAGCGGTAGCTGAGGAGCCGGCCCAGGCGGTCGCCGGTCCGGTCGACGCCGGTGTCCTGATGAGCCCGGTCGGGCACCCGGATCCAGTCGATCTCGCCGGCACCACCGGTGGCGCCGCGGTGCAGGACGCGGTCGATCACCACCGCCGCGCCGAGCCCGTCGCCGAACCAGACGAGCACGAAGTCGCGGACGTCACGAGCACGACCGGTGGTCATCTCCACCAGCGCAACGAGGTTGACGTCGTTGTCGACGAGGACATCGGTTCCCAGCGACTCGCGCAGCCTGCCAGGCACGTCGAAGCCCTCCCAACCGGGCAGGTGCGGGGCGAAACCGAGATGACCGGTCGCCGGGTCCACGCCACCCTGCGCGCCGACGACGACCTTGGCCAGCTGATCAGTGCGCAATCCGATGCGCCCGGCGGCCTCGACCATCGCCGCGGCGAAAGCCTCGGGCGCACCAGCACCGGACGGCAGAGCACCGCGGTGCTCCACGCGAACTTCGCCGGTGATGTCGGCGATCACCACGTCGACCTCATCAGGAGTCAGGCTGACGCCCGCGACATGCCCGAGATCGCCGTTGACCGACCACATCTGCGCAGCCGGACCGCGATTCCCACCGCGCATCTCGCCGCGCCGCACCATCCCGGCCTTCTCCAGCCGGGCCAGCAGCGAGACGGTAGCGGGCTTCGAAAGTCCAATGACAGCTTCGAGTTCGGCCCGGGTGAGCGCACCGCGCCGCAGCATCGCCTCGATCGCAGCCCGATCGTTGATCTCCCGCAGCAACCGAGGACTGCCGTCCCGCCCTGCGCCTGCGTCCCGAGCCACCAGCACCCCTAACCGTTAACTTCCCATACGGTTTCAGGGACGCTAGTAACCCAAGTCACAGGTGTCAATGGTCCATACCGGCGGTCCAGCACACGGATCACCGCAATTTCCATTGAAATCAGACGTGCGATTTCAATGGGGTTGTTTCATCCTGTCCGGCTGGTGACCGCGAAGCACGACCGCCACCGAGCGTCGCGGGTCGCATGCGCCGCAGGCGCATAGCCCACCCCCGCAACCGGCACCACCGCGGGTTCTCAGACGCCGCCTGGCGAGAACAGCCCGTTCGCCGTGTATTGGACATACATAAAAACGGGATCCCGCAGCCAGGCGACGTCTGAGGTTCCGCCACCCGCACCGCCACGCAAAACGAGCCTGGAAAGACCTCAATGGAAATTGCGGTGGAACGAGGGGGTCTACTGCCAGTGGGAGATGTCGTTGACCAGGCGGACGGAGGAGTGGCCGTCCGGGTAGAACTCCACGATGGACAGCGAGGCCAGGTCCAGGTGGAGGCTGTAGAACATCTCCGGTCCCACGCCCAGACCGAGGCGGAGCAGCGACTTGATCGGGGTCACGTGGCTGACCACGATGATCGTGCGGCCCGCGTAGCGCGTCACCAGGTCGTCGCGGGCCGCCTGAACCCGCTGGTAGACCGAGTTGAGGCTCTCCCCGCCGGGCGGCACGACGCTCGGGTCGCCGAGCCACTTGCCGTGCAGCTGCGGGAACTGCTCGGAGGCCTCCTTGAAGGACAGGCCCTCCCACTCGCCGAAATCGGTCTCCAGCAGACCATCGTGGAAGTGCAGCTCGCTGCCTGTCGCGTCGACGATCGCCTGCGCGGTCTGCCGGGTGCGGGTCAGCGGCGACGCGATCACCGGGGCCACGCCGTCCGGGGTGATCACCCCGTCCATCGCGGCCAGCCGCTTGCCCGCCGCGCGCACCTGCCGCTCCCCCAGCTCGGTCAGCGAGACATCGCCGCGCCCGGAGTAGCGCCGTTCCACCGACATCGGGGTCTGGCCGTGCCTGAGCAGTAACATCCGCGTGGGCGTGCCGTTGGCGCCGAGCCAGCCAGCCGGCCGGGTGCGAGCGCTCGACGCGGGTTCCTCGGACTTGGGCGAGCCGCCCTCCTGCTGGTCCATCGCCTCGTTTGCCAGCCGGTCCGCGTGCGAGTTCTCCGCGCGCGGGATCCACTCGAAGCTCACCCGCCCGAACCCGGCGACCAGGCCGCGAGCCTCCTCGGCAAGCGGCTGCAGGTTCGCGTGCTTGACCTTCCAGCGGCCGGCCATCTGCTCGATGACCAGCTTGGAGTCCATCCGCACGTCGACCTCGGCGGCGCCCAGCTCGGCCGCCGCGCGCAGCCCGGCGATCAGGCCCTGGTACTCGGCGACGTTGTTGGTCGTGACGCCCAGACCGATCGAGCGTTCCGCCAGCACCGCGCCGGAGGCGGCGTCGCGCACCACGGCCCCGCAGCCCGCGGGACCGGGGTTGCCGCGCGAACCGCCGTCCGCCTCGACCAGCACGGCCGAGATCACGCAGACTCCCCGGCGCGCACCATGATCGCGCCGCACTCCTCGCACCGGACCACGTCGTCGGCCGCCGCCTCGCGCACCTCGTTCAGCGCCGAGCGATCCAGCTCGATCCGGCACGCACCGCACCGGGCGCCCTGCAGCAGCCCGGCCGCGACACCGCCCTTCGCGCGGATGCGGTCGTAGAGCGCGAGGAGGTTCTCCGGCAGTCCCCTGGCGATCAGGTCGCGCTCGCCCTGGAGCCGGGCCTGCGAGGACTCGAACCCGGCGAGGGCTTCGTCGCGGCGCTCCTGCACCTCGCGCAGCTTGCCCTCGGCCTCGGTCAGCGCCTCGCGGGACTTGGTCACGTTGGTCTCGAGCGCTTCGCGCTGCTCCATGACCTCGAGCTGCTCGTCTTCCAGGACCCCCTGGCGACGGGCCAGGGTCTGCAGCTCGTGCTCGAGGTCCTCCAGCTGCTTGGCCGAGGCGCCCGCGGCCATCAGGTCGCGGTCGCGCTGCTCGCGCTTGCGGACCTGCTCGACCTCGTTCTCCAGGCGCTTGACCTCGCGGTCCAGGTCAGTGAACGCGGTCTCGGCAACCACCAGCTCGTCGCGCTTGGTCCGCACCTCGCGCTCGGCATCGCCGATCAGTTCCAGCTCGGGCAGCGACCGGCGGCGGTGCTGAACGCGGTTGAGCTCCGCGTCCGCGTCCGCGAGATCGAGCAGCCGTCGTTGCACGGCGGGGTCGGCTTTCACGCCAGCGCCCTCCCTGGGTCTGATGCCGCACCGGCGTGGAGCGTCCACGGGTCGGTTCGGCGGGTGGAAACGAGGACTTCGACTGTATCCGGCAGCGCGGCGGCCACGATGTCCGCGGCCTGCTGGCACCACGGCCACTCGCTGGCCCAGTGCGCCACGTCGACCAGCGCAGGCACCTCGGTGCCCGGCACGTCGGCGCGGGAGATGTGCTCACCGGCCGGGTGGTGCCGCAGGTCAGCGGTCACGTAGGCATCGACCCCGGCCGCCGCGGCGGTGGCCAGGTACGAGTCGCCGGCGCCGCCGCACACCGCCACGGTGCGGATCGGGCGCTCCGGGTCACCGGCGCCGCGCACGCCCCACGCCGTAGTCGGCAGGTTGTGGCCGACGCGGGCGACGAAGTCGCGGAACGGCTCGGCCTCGGGCAGCTCGCCGATGCGCCCCAGGCCGGTGTCCGCACCTTCGGCGTGCGGAGCCAGCGGGCGGGTCACGGTCAGGCCGATCGCTTCGGCCAGCGCGTCGGACACGCCCTGGACCGCGCTGTCGGCGTTGGTGTGCGCGCAGTACAGGCCGATGCCACCGCGGATCAGCCGGTGCACGATGCGGCCCTTGGGGTCGTTCGCGGGCACTCCGTGCACGCCGCGCAGCAGCAGCGGGTGGTGCGAAACCAGCAGCTGCGCACCGAAACCCACCGCTTCGTCCACAGTGGCCTCGACCGGGTCGACGCAGAACAGCACCCGCTGCACCACGGCGTCCGGGTCACCGCACGCCAGACCGACCGCGTCCCAGCTCTCCGCCAGACCGACCGGGTAGGCCGCTTCCAGGGCCTCGATCACATCCCGAATCCGAACCGCCACCGGTTCACCCCCATCCCAGAACATCACGAAAAGCCTTGACCAACAAGGCGTTCTGCTCCGGATCGCGCACCGCGACCCGGAGGTGGTCAGCAGTCAGGCCGGGGAAGGTGTCGCCGCGCCGCACGGCCACTCCCCGCGCCCGGAGCTCTTCCCGGACCTGCTCGCCACCGTCCACCCGCAGCAGCAGGAACGGCGCCCGCGCGGGCTCGGCGACCTGCAACCCCGGGATCGCGGCCAGCTCGGTCACCAGCCCGGCCCGGTGCTCCTCGAACTCGGCCGCGGCCCGCTCCGACTCGGCCAGCGCGGACGGCTCGCAGCAGGCGATCACCGCTTCCAGCACCAGCGAGTTGATCGGCCAGTGCGGGCGGGTCCGGCCCAGCTCGGCGAGCAGCTCCGGCGCGCCCAGCGCGTACCCGGCGCGCAGCCCGGGCAGGCCCCACATCTTGGTCAGACTGCGCAGCACCAGCAGCCCCGGTTCACAGCAGCCCGCCAGCGACTCCGGCTCGCCCGGCGTCGTGTCGGCGAACGCCTCGTCGACGACCACGATCCGGCCCGGCTGCAGCAGCCGCTTGATCTCCGCTGCCGGGTGCAGCACGGACGTCGGGTTGGTCGGATTGCCCAGCACCACCATGTCCGCCTGCTCGGGCACGGCGTCGGCGTCCAGCCGGTAGCCGTCGGCCGGATCCAGCTGGACCCGGGTGACCTCGACACCGGCCGTGCGCAGCGCCAGCTCCGGCTCGGTGAACGACGGATGCACCAGCGCGGCCAAGCGGGGGCGCAGCGACGGCAGGAGCGCGAAGCCCTCCGCGGCGCCCGCGAGCAGCAGGACCTCGTCCGCGTCGCGGCCGTGGCGGGCGGCGGCAGCCGCGCGAGCGGCGAGGTCGTCGGCGGCCGACGGGTAGCGGCCGAGGCCGTCCAGCGCCGCCGCGAGGCGTTGGCGGAGCCACGGCGGCGGGCGGTCCAGCCGGACGTTGACCGCGAAGTCGAGCAGCCCGCTCTCGGCGTCCACATCGCCGTGGTGGCGCAACAAATCCCGATCGTGCCCGCTGCTCATCGACGGCAGTCTAAGTGCCTGCCTTCGGACTCGTTCTGCGTGGCGGTGCAAGCGCCGAGGGTGGGCTAGGCGCCTGCCGGCGCATCAAAGACCAAAAAACCAGGATCAGGGACAGGCTCCAACCAGGACTCGACATCGACCGCGCGCCCTTCGCCCTCGCCACCCGAGCTGTCCGTACCCTCGGTGGACGTGCACATCTCCTTCATCTGCTCCGGCAACATCTGCCGGTCACCCATGGCCGAGCTGGTGTTCCGGGAACAGCTGCGCCGGGCCGGGTTGGACGGGCAGGTCGAGGTCTCCAGCGCCGGGACCGGACCGTGGCACGCCGGGGAACCGGCCGACCCGCGAACCGCGAAGGTGCTCGCGGACAACGGCTACCCCACCGAGCACGTCGCCGCGCAGATCGACGACCACCACCTGGACGCGGACCTGCTGCTGGCGATGGACGCCGGGCACCTGCGCGCGGTGCGGGGCCTGGCCGAGGACCCGTCGAAGGTGCGGTTGATGCGTTCGTTCGACCCCGCTTCCGAGGACGGTGCCGAGGTCCCGGACCCGTACTACGGCGGGCCGAACGGCTTCGACGACGTGCTGGCCATGGTCGAGGCCGCGATGCCCGGCCTGCTCGACTGGGTGCGCGAACGGCTGTGATGCGCGACGAAGCCAGGTCGGTGGTAGCGGCCATCACCGGCCGGGCACCGGTGGAGGTGCGGCAGCTCGGCGGCGGAGACACCGCGGCGGCGTTCGCGGTGCGCCTCGACGACGGCACGGCGGTGTTCGCCAAGACCGCGCCTGCGACGATGCCCGGCGCCATCGAGGCCGAGGCAGCATCGTTGGCCTGGCTCGCCGAACCCGGCGTGGTCGCGGTGCCCGAGGTGTTCGGGAGCACCGAGCGCTGGCTGGTCACCGAGCTCATCGCGGAGTCAGCACCGACGGCAGCAGCAGCCGAGCAGCTCGGGCGCGGACTCGCTGAGCTGCACGCAACCGGGGCACCGGCCTTCGGCTCCGCGCCACCGGGCGGCCCTGCGGACGCCTGGATCGGCCTCGCGCCGATGCGCAACGAGCCCGAGTCGGACTGGCCGACCTTCTACGCCCAGCACCGAATCGAGCCCTACCTCCGGAGGGCAGTGGACTCCGGCACGCTGAACGCGGCGGACGGCGCGGTGATCTCGCGGGTCTGCTCGAACATCGACCATCTGGCCGGGCCAGCCGAACCGCCCGCGCGCCTGCACGGCGACCTGTGGAGCGGCAACGTCCACTGGGCCGAGCAACAGGCGTGGCTCATCGACCCGGCGGCGCACGGCGGCCACCGCGAGACCGACCTGGCGATGCTGCACCTGTTCGGCTGCCCGCACCTGGACCGCGTCCTAGCGGCCTACCAGGAATCCCACCCGCTCGCGGACGGCTGGCGCGACCGAATCGCCCTCCACCAGCTGTTCCCCCTCCTGGTCCACGCGGTCCTCTTCGGCTCCGGCTACGCAGCCCAAGCCACCGGCGCAGCCCGCTCGACCCTCCGAGCAGGCTGAGCCCTTCGCAGGGTGACCTCCTGCCGGGGATTCTGGGCAGACAAGTGGTCGTGGAGATGCGGAGAACTACTGAATGCGTTCACGTGGGGACCAGCAGGCGCCTTCGAACATTTCGACCACAGCGGAATCGGGCACCGGCTGACCTGCTAGGACGCAGGCGCGAGCCGTCGTTCACCGCAGGGTGATGGCATCCGGAAACCGCAGGTCAGAGTAGCTCGGTTACCGTAGGGACGTGCGCCTGAAGTTCTTGTTGCGACCCGGCTGGCTCGGACTGATCGCGCTGGTCGCGGTCTTCACCACGCTGTGCCTGACCGTGCTGGCCCCCTGGCAGTTCAGCCGCAACGATGAGGCCAAGGCCCGGAACAACGCGATCTCCGAGTCCTTCGACTCCCCGCCGCGCCAGCTGGCCGAGGTACTGCCCGCCGGGCAGGCACCGGACCGGCGCACCGAGTGGTCGCAGGTGCTGCTGCACGGCCAGTACCTACCCGAAGGCGAAACGCTGGGCTGGCAGCGAACCGTGCTCGGCGAGCCCGCGTTCGAGGTGCTGACCCCGTTCCGACTGGACGACGGCACGGCAGTCCTGGTCAACCGTGGGTACATCCGCCCGGTCGACGGCACCCGGGCCCCGGCCTACGACGCGCCGCCGCCCGGCGAACAGACCCTTACCGCCCGGGTCCGCAGCGACGAGGTCGACAGCAAGGACCGACCGGTGTTCGACCACGACGGGCACCGCTGGGTGTACGCGGTGAACGCCGAGACCGTCTCCGAAGGCACCGGCATCGCCATCCGGCCCGGCTACTTCTCCCTCAACGAGAACCAGCCCGGCGTCCTCGAGCCCCTGCCTCTGCCCCGCCTGGAGTCCGGCCCGTACCTCTCCTACGCGCTGCAGTGGATCGCCTTCGGCATCATGGCGGTCATCGCGGTCGGCTACCTGATCTACTCGGAATTCCGCCCCAGCGCCCGCCCGGCCTGGCAAAACGCGGACAACGCAGACACCGCGGACGCCGAACCGGCCGAGAAGCCGACCCGCCGCAAGAAGAGGTCGGTCGCCGCGGCAATCGCCGAGGACGAACGTCGCGAACGAGAAGCAGCCGAACGCGAAGCAATGTCCTCAACCGAGGACACCGAGGACCACGCCACCAAGAGCTGACACCCTCGACCTGAGCCGTCCGTCGCCTGGTCTCACCACAGTTTCAATTGAAACTGTGATCCGCCGTGGGTGGGATTTACAGTTTCAATTGAAACTGTGTTCAGCCGTGACTGAAATCCACAGTTGCAATGAGCCTTTTCATCCTGCCCGGCCCGTGACTACGAAGCACGACCAGCGGTTGTACAGGGCGGACGGACGCCGGAGGGGTCAGCGGCGGTTTCGGCGGATTGCTCGGGCTAGGGCGAACCCGGCCGTCAGGACGCCCGTCACGGTGCCGATGACTCGGGACAGCTCGACGCTCCGGGTCACGTCGCCGGCGTCGGCCGTGCGGCCTTCGCCGAGGACCGGGCGCTGTTCCACGACGTAGCCGTAGACCGTCCGGCCGCCTAGGCGGATCTGGAGCGCTCCGGCGAAGGCCGCCTCGATCTGCCCGGCGTTCGGGCTCGGGTGCGCCGAGGCGTCGCGGCGCCAGGTGTGCCACGCGCCCTTGGCCGAGCCACCGACCACCGGCGCGCATGCCGAGGTCAGCACCGCCGCCAGGCGCGACGGCACCAGGTTGAGCAGGTCGTCCAGCCGCGCGGACGCCCAGCCGAAGTGGCGGTATCGGGCGGAGCGGTGACCCACCATCGCGTCCAGCGTGTTCGCCGCGCGGTAGGCGAGCAGCCCGGGGACACCCGCGATCGCGCCCCACACCAGCGGGGCGACTACGGCGTCGGAGGTGTTCTCCGCCACGGATTCGACGGTCGCGCGCGCCAGGCCTTGGCCGTCGAGCAAGGCCGAGTCGCGTCCGCACAGGTTGCCCAGCCGCTCGCGGGCCGCTTCGATCTCGCCCGCGTCGAGCAGGCGGGCCATCGCGGTGCCCTCGTCGGCCAGCGACGCGCCGCCGAGCACCACCCAGGTCGCCAGGCCGGTCGCCGCCGCCTCCAACACCGGGCTGCGCTGCGACAGTCGCTGCGCGACCACGCCGAGCCCGACGGTCCCGCCGACCAGCACGCCGGTGTAGATCACCCCGGCGAAGCGCTGGTCTCGGTGCAGGAGCCGCTCGGCGGCCTGCGCGGCCTTGCCGAAAGCGGCGACCGGATGTCCGCGCTTCGGGTCGCCGAGAGCCGCGTCCGCAGCCACGCCCAGCAGTAGTCCGACCGCCCGTCCCGCGCTCACCGGTGCCGTCCCCTCCAGATCGATCAGCCGGGGCCTCCCCCGCGCACAAAGCTGCCCCGAAACGCTACCCCGCGGCCGGTGCGCGCGATCACCGCATGGCAGGTGACCGGCCGTGTCCGCCCCACGGGATATCGTGGCGGACCGTGACGGCCCCGGACCACGAAGCCGATGTGCTGCGCGCGGGCGTCGCGGGTACCGCGGCGGACGTGCCTGCGCACGCTCTCGAGCAGACCCCCGACGACGGACAGCGCCTGCAGCTGTTCGCCTACCTGCAGGCGCCCGAGCATCGCACCTACCTGGCGATCATGCGGCTGTTCACCTCGACGCTGCTGGCAGACCTGTCCGCGGGCGAGGTGGGCGCGGCGCTGGCCGCTGCCGAGCGGGAGGGCCGGGTGGCGCCCGGCGAGTCCGATGTGGACACCGTCATCGACCGCCTCAAGCGGCTGGTGAAGTGGGGCAACCTGGTGGTGGGCCGGCGCGAGACGATCGCGTCGAGCATCGCCGAGTTCCAGCACGGCAGCGTGCGCTACCAGGTCAGCAAGCTCGCGGTCCGCGTGCAGCGGGACGTCGACGCGCTGCTGCGGGTGCCCGAGGGCGCGCGCGAGGTGTCCCGCGAGCTGCTGCCCGCCATCGACCGCGGGCTGGCCGGGATCGGCACCGCGCTGTCCGACGCGCTGACCGCAGAGAGCCGCGATCCGCGAGCGAAGGCCGCGCGGGTGGCTCGGGAGCGGCTCGCCGAGCAGGTCACCACGGTGTTCCTGCAGCACGCGGAGCTGGCCGCCACGGTTCGCGACTTCTACGCCTACCTGGGCCAGGTGGTGACCCGTCACCAGCTGGCGCCGGACGAGATCTCCGGATTCCGCAACCTGCTGGTCGAGTACATCCAGATGGTGGTCGAGGACGTGCTGCGGCACACCGAGACCATCGCCGGGTCGCTGGCCGGGCTGGCCGGGGTCCGCAGCGAGCTGCTGCGCCTGCTCGGACCGGCCGACCAGCTGGGCACCGACGTGGAGCGGGCGCGCGGGCGCACCGCGGCGGACTGGCAGGAGCTCACCGACTGGTTCGTGGACTCGCCCGGCCGCCCCAGCCAGGTCGCCGCGCTGCGCGAGGCCACCGCCCGCGCCATCGGCTCGCTGCTGGCCAGCGTGAAACGGGCCACCTCCGGCGGTGGGCTGGTTCCCGGTCGCCGGGGCGAGCTGCTGAAGCTGGCGAAGTGGTTCGACGGTGCCGACGAGGCCACCGCGCACCGGCTGTACTCGTCGGCGTTCGGGCTGCACTCGGCCCGCCACCTGCAGCCCGCACCGGACTACGACACCGACAACGACAAGGTCTCCTGGCGCGACGGCCCGGTGCTCGACGTCACGGTCAGCGTGCGCAGCCGCGGCGACCGCGGCGCCCGGGGCCGGACGTCGCGGGTCCTCGACGACCCGATGACCGAGGAAACCCTGCTGGCCCAGGCCCGCGAGGCCGACCAGAAGCGCAGCGCGGCGGTCGCCGAGCTCGCCTCGGCCGGTACGCGGCTGGCCGAGCAGCAGCTCTCCTCCGACGCGCTGGGCGTGCTGTGCGAGCTGCTGACGCTGGCGATGGCGCAGCGCGAAGGTTCCGACGAGCAGGGCACCGCGCTCGACCCGGTGCACCGGCTGCGCGTCACCGTGCGCCCGGTGGAGGGGCAGCACACCGAGATCACCAGTGCGTCCGGTGTGCTGGTGCTGCGCGACACGGTGCTGGAACTCGCCGGGGACGGCGCGATCCCGGAAGAGCAGGAGACCGCCCGATGAGCACGACGACCTTCGACGAGTTCCCGGACATCGACGCGGCGAACGTGGTCCGCTGCGCGCGCGTGCTGCTGCGCCGTCCGCTGCTGCGCGCCGACGGCACGGACGGCGCCCTGCTGCCGATGATCTACCGGCAGCGCGCGGTGCTCCAGGAGGTGTTCTCCTCGCTGCTGGGCTACCGGCTGGTGGTGGAGCGCCGCTTCGCCCGGCTGTACAAGACGGGCACCGGTGAGGACGCCACCCGCGGCGAGGCGTCGCTGACCCCGCGCGGCTACGCCTACCTGGCGCTGACGCTGGCCGCGCTGACCGGCATTGGCCGCCAGGTGCTGCTCTCGCGCCTGGTCAGCGATGTACGCGCCGCGGCGGCTGAGGCCGAGATCCCGGTCGTCGACGATCCGGCGGACCGGCGCGCGCTGACCGCAGCGCTGCGGCAGCTGGTGGCGCTGGGCGTGATCACCGAGACCGAGGGCTCGGTCACCGCCGAGTCGTCGGCGGAAGCGCTGATCACCATCGACACCGACATGCTCGGGCAGCTCGTCGCCGGCCCGCTGGCCGAGGCCGAGAGCCCCGAGCAGCTGATCGAGCTGGCCTGCGCGGCCGGGCCCCGCAACCTGGAGCACGCGGTGCGGCGGCGGCTGGTCGAGGACCCGGTCGTGCTCTACAGCGACCTCCCGCCCGAGCAGTCCAGCTGGTTGCGCGAGCGCGTGACCCGCGAATCCCGGCTGCTGGAGCGGTTCTTCGGGCTGGTCAGCGAGTGCCGCGCGGAAGGCGTGGTGGTCTGCGACCCGGAGGACTACCTGAGCGACCTGGCCTTCCCCGGCCCCGGCACGGTGGCCCGCATCGCGCTGCTGGCGCTGCCCGAGCTGCTGTCCACATCGGACCCGGACGCCGCAGGCAAGCACCCGGTGACCTGGCAGGACCTCACCGGCGTGTGCCGGGAGCTGATCGAGGCCTACCCGGCCGCGTGGTCCCGGCAGGCCACCGAGGACCACCAGGACCTGGTGCACTCGGTGGTCGGGCTGCTGCAGCGGCTCGGCCTGCTGCAGAAAGCCGACGGGAGCTGGCTGCTCAGCCCGGCCGCGCACCGATGGCTGCCGCAGCCGGACGCCACTCCGGCGACCAACCGGGAACCGGAGCCGCCACCCGCCCCCGAGCCGGAGGGCTGGTCCCTGTTTGACGAGATGTTCGACGAGATGCGAGGGGAACAGCGGTGAGCCACGAAAGCACGGAGCCCGCGGCGAACCGCTGGCGGCTGCACCGCGGCGGGATCGTCAACATCTGGCAGTACGCCGAGACGACCTTCGACCTCGACGGCGGGCGGGCGATCTTCCAGGGCACCAACGGTTCCGGCAAGTCCCGGACCCTGGAGCTGCTGCTGCCGCTGTGCCTGGATGGCGACCTGCGGCAGCTGGGTTCCAAGGGCTTCGACACGGTCAGCATCCGGCGGCTGATGCTCGACGAGTACCCGGGCGGGCCGAACCGGATCGGCTACGCCTGGATCGAGCTGCGCCGCGAAACCCCTTACGGCGGCGAGGAATTCCTGACCTGCGGGGTCGGAGTGAAGGCGTCCAAGACCTCGCAGTCGATCAGCGACTCGTGGCGGTTCATCACCAGCCGCCGGGTCGGCATCAACCTGTACCTGGTCGGCGCGGACCGGGTGCCGCTGGGTTCGGCACAGCTGCGCGACCTGCTCGGCGCCGACTGCGTGCTGGACGACCAGGCGTTCCGCGCCAAGGTCGCGGCCACCGTCTACGGCGTGCCCGCCGCCCGCTACGGCGACCTGCTGCACTTGCAGCGCACGCTGCGCAACCCCGACGTCGGGCTGAAGGTGCTGGAGGGGCAGCTGGAGCAGATCCTCTCCGACGCGCTGCCGCCGCTGGACCCGGGCCTGATCGAGCGGCTGGCCACCTCCTTCGACGATCTGGAGTCCATCCGGGAGAACATCGTCCGGCTCACCGGCGCGGACAAGGCGCTCACCGCGTTCCTGTCGACCTACTCCGGCTACGCGTTCGGCGCGCTGCGCGACCGGGCCGAGGCGATGCGCACCGCCCAGCAGAAGCTCCGGTCGCTGCGCAAGGAGCTGGCCACCCTGGAGAAGCAGGTCGCCGGCAAGCAGCACGACCGCGAGGTCGCGCAGCAGACGATCGCCGAGCTGGAGCAGCGCGAGGCCGAGCTGGAATCCAGCATCGACGCCCTGCGCTCGCATCCCGCCTACTCCGAGCTGCAGAACCTTCGCGACCGCGAGCAGCTGGTGGAAAGCGCCCGCAGCTCGGCGGTTTCCGCGCTGGACACCGCGGCCAAGCACCGCGCGCAGGAACACCGGTCGGCGGAGTCGGTCGTGGGTGTGCTGCGGCGGTTGTCCGCTGACACCGAAGCGGCCGGTCAGGCGGCGGCGCGGGCAGCTCAGCAGCTGTCCACCGCTGGTCTGGACGGTTCGCTGGTGCCGGGGCCGCCGACGATTCCGGCCGCGGAGGTGCGCGCCGAGCAGGCCGAGGTGCGCACCTCGCCGGAGCCCGACGCGGTGCCGCAGGCCGTGCAGCGCGCCGTCGCACCGCAGCTCGACGCCGATTCGCTGGCCGCGGAATTTCGCGCTGTGGTGGACAATTCGCAGCACATCGCCGCCGAATCCCGACAGCGTTCGGCGCTCACGCTGGCACTGCACCAGCAGGCCGTGGAGCTGGACACCGAACAGGACAAGGTCACCGAGCTGCAGCGGCAAGCCCGGCAGGCGCAGCTGACCTCGACCGAAGCGGCCGGGCGGCGCAACCAGGCCCAGCAGGAGCTCGCCGACGCGGCCGCGGTCTGGGTGGAGCGCGCGCAGAAGTGGACCGCCGAGTGGCCGTCCACTGTGGAGGAACCGGCGCCGGAACCGCCCGCCGCCGACGAACTCTCCGAAAACCGGACCGCGACCCGGCAGGCCCGCGAGGAGGCTCGACGCTGGGCGCGGCCGCAGCTGCACGAAGCGCGCCGTCAGGTCTCCGCCGTCGAGCAGGAGATCTCCCAACTGCGTGCGGATTCCCGCATCCGCGAGAAGGAACTGGCCGAGCTGCGCGCCGGTCACGAGCAGACCCCGACCCGCCCAGACTGGGCCGACGCCGATCGGGATCCGAGCCAGGGCCGCGCCTTCTACGAGCTGGTCGACTTCCAGCCGTCCGTGAGCGCCGACGACCGGGCCGGGCTGGAAGCAGCGCTGCAGTCCAGCGGCCTGCTCAACGCGTGGGTCACCGCCGACGGCGCGGTGCCCGGCCTGGCCGACCTGCTCGCCGAACCCGCGGACCCGAGCACCGGTGGCACCCTCGCCGACCTGCTCACCCCCGCCACCGTGACCGACTGCCCGATCCCGCCGGAGCGGGTCGCCGCGCTGCTGTCCTCGGTGTCGACCGATGGCAGCGCAGGACTGTCGGTGTCGGTCACCGGAACCTGGCGCACCGGTGTGCTGTCCGGCTCGTGGTGCAAGGACGCCGCCGAGTACGTCGGAGCGGGCGCCCGCGAAGCGGCCCGCGCGCGGCGCATCGCGGAGCTGGAGGAAGACCTGTCACGGCTGCGCGCCGAGGTCGGCGACGGCGAGCGGCGGCACCGCGAAGCGAGCGAGCACGCGGCGCAGCTGGAGCAGTACTTGGAGTCCTACCCGGAAGACGGCGACCTGCTCACCGCGCACGCGAAGCTGACCACCGCGATCGAGGCGGCAGCCGACAGCGAGCACAAGGTCGTGCAGCTGCGCGAACAACACGAAAGCGCCGACCAGCGCTGGCAGGCCGCGCACTCCGAGCTGGTTCGTTCGGCCGGCGAGGCCGACCTGCCCGCCGACACGCGGGCCCTCGACGCCGCGCACCGGGCGGCCATCGACGCCCGCAGCGGGATCGATGCGCTGCGCGATGCGATCGAGTCGCGCTGCCTGCCGACGTTGGCGGACCTGCAGGGCATCTCGCTGCACCACGACGTCGCCATCGCCGACCGGATGGAAGCCGAGACGCAGGCCGAGCAGCGCTGCGCCGTGTACGCCGAGCAGGCCACCGGCCTGGCCGAGCTGACCGAGGCCGTCGGCGGCGAGGCGCAGGAGATCTCCGACAAGGTGAGCGCGTTCGAGCGCGAACGTGCCGGGCTGCGAAAGCAGCTGCCGCAGGCGCGGGAGCAGATCAGCTCGCTGCGCGAGGCCGCGGCGCGGCTGGAAACCCAGCTGGAGAACAAGCAGTCCCAACTGTCGGGCCGCGAGCAGGACGCGTCCTCGGCCACCGAAATCTTCCAGCAGGCCCTGCGCATCCCCGGTCTGTGGTCGGCGGCCGAGGTCGCCGAGGAGATGCCGACCGACCTCGGCGAAGCCGCCGGGCTGCTCACCGACGCCGAGCGGCGCGGATCGTCGGAGGCCACTGTGCTCAACCGGCTGCAGACCCTGCAGCACTCGCTGAGCGGCAACTACGACATCACCGCCGCCGACCAGCACGGCCTGCTCACTGTGACCGTCACCGGCGAGGAAGGCCCGCAGCCGGTAGCGGAAGCGGCTCGCCGGGTCGGCGAACGGCTGGGCGAGCAGCGCGGCTACCTCAACGAGCGCTACCAGTCGATCTTCGCCGACTACCTGATCCGCGACCTGGCCGAACGCCTGCGCGGGCAGATGTCCATCGCCGAGGACCTGTGCAAGCGGATGAACGAGGTGCTCGACGGAGCCCGCTCGAGCCAGGGCGTGCACGTCCAGTTGGACTGGCAGCCGTCGGCGGCGCTGGGCGAGGACATCAAGCAGGCCATCGACCTGGTGCGCACCCCGTTCGCCGACCGCAGCGACGACCAGGACGCCCTGCTGCGGCGGGTGTTCACCAACCTCATCGAGGCCGAGCGGGACAGCACTTCAGGCGGCTACGCGGAAATCCTGGCCCGCGCGCTGGACTACCGCTCGTGGTTCGCGTTCACCGTGCGGGTCCGCGACACCGGCCCGGACGGCAAGCCGCGGGTGCGACGCCTGCGCCAGCTGTCCTCCGGTGAAACACGCCTGATCTCCTACGTGACGCTGTTCGCAGCCGCGGCGGCGTTCTACGACGCGGTCAGCGTGTCCTCCGACGGTCGAGGCCCGCTGCGCCTGGTCCTGCTGGACGAAGCGTTCGAGCGCCTGGACGACCCGACGATCGCGCGCATGCTGGGCCTGCTGGTGGACCTGGACATGGACTGGCTGATCACCTGGCCCAGCGGCTGGGGAGTCTCGCCGAAGATCCCGAAGATGCACATCTACGATGTCCTCCGCCCCCGAAGCGGCCACGGCATCGCCTGCACCCACACGACGTGGACCGGAACAACGTTGGACCGCAGCGACGTCTAGAAGAAGTCTCCGTTTCTGCAGGTCATTGCTCGTGAGTACTTTGGGGTGCTACAGCGCCTCGAAGTACTCACGTGCGTTTACCAGGGCGAACAGTGCTCTGAGCTAGATCGTAGGAGGATTTTCCGTGGGGGTTGCGGACGACGTTCGTGCTGTGTGGGGCGTCGATGCCTTGCGCGGGTTGTGGGAGCAGGCGCGGGAAGCGTTGGAGGCGCCGAAGCCTGCGGCGACGTTCCGGTTGGAACTGCCCGACGCTGAGGCGCAGCGGGCCGTGGGTGAGGTTTACGGGCGTCCGATGATGGGAATGGGCACCCGGATCAATGTGTCCAAATTGGACGCTGCTGTTCGACAGCGCGGATTCGGGTTGGGGCTCGAGGAAGTTCTGGAGATCTTGCACGGGCGGCCCGTGGTCCAGCGCGAGTCGAGCTCTCGGGATGAGCTGCAGGAGCAGACAGTCGGGACGCTGCGAGCCGCGCTGGACGAGCAGGGGCTTGCTGACGCGGATTGGGTTGCGCCGTGGATGCAGTGGATTCACCAGTACGGCCGGGTCGCCGCGGACGAACTGCCGACCGTCGCGCGGCACGCGGCCGGCGTGCTCGCCCGGATCTCCTTGGGCCGCGCGCCCGAGGTGTGGACTTCGCGCGGTGAACTCGCGGCGCGCGTCAATGCCGCATACCAGCTGGACAACGGCACGACCTTGAGCCGGGTCGTGCTCAAAGCCGCCGCGCTGGCGCACGGGGTCGAATCGCCGAGCAACGAGCGGGAACGGCGCGCGCTGTGGGAGCGCTGCGGCGTCACCCTCGACGCGGTGTCCTCGACCGTGCTCAGCTGGGCTTTGCCGCTGATCGGCCCGGATGCCTGGTCGAGCATCGTCCGGCAGCGGTCCGAGCTCGGCCTGCCGACGCACTTGACCCACCTCGACCTGCGCACCGCTCCGCCCCGGCTGGTCGAACCCGGTACCGCCGTCGCGGTGTGCGAGAACCCGCGAGTGCTGGAGTCCGCTGCGGCAGAACGCATCGAACACCCCGTGGTGTGCGTGTCGGGACACCCGTCGCCGGTCGCGCTGACCTTGCTGGGCCGGCTCATCTCCGACGGCGCGACGTTGCACCACCACGGCGACTTCGACTGGGCGGGCATCGGCATCACGCGGTCGCTCTGGGAGCACCACGACGTCCAGCCCTGGCGGATGTCAGCCGGTGACTACCGCCAGGCCGTCGACCGGGCGGCCGCGGAGCGCACCGACCTGCCGAACCTCGTCGGAACTCCGGTGCCGACCCCGTGGGATCCGGCACTGGCCGAGCTCATGTCCACCGCGGCCCGCGCCGTCGAGGAAGAAGTCGTGCTGCCGACCCTCCTCGACGACCTCCGAACCGGGCTCACAGCAGCTGGTACATGACGCGCAGGCCGACGTAGCCGTGCACGGGGTGGTGGAAGGCCTGCGGGAGCGTTGCGACGATCTCCATGCCCAGGGACTGCCACAGGGCTACGGCTCTGGTGTTGGTCTCCACCACGGCGTTGAACTGCATGGCGCGGAATCCGTCGGCCCTCGCCTGATCCAGCACGTGGCGCCCCAGCGCACGCCCGGCACCGCGCCCGGCGTGCGCCGGGTCGACCATGAAGCTCGCAGTCGCGACATGCGCGGCCGGGCCCTCGTGGTTCGGCCCGGACACCGCGGTGCCGAGCACTGAATCGCCCTCGACCGCGACCACCGTGCGTCCCGGCAGCTCCGGGAACCACCGCTCCCGGGCGCTCTGCTCGGAGATGTCGCGGTCCCAGGAGAACGTCTCCCCGGCCGCCGCGATGTCCCGCATGAACGGCCAGATCGCCGACCAGTCGTCCGGGCGCGCGTCACGAATCAGCATGACCAACAGCGTCGCCCACCGGGACCGAAGTCCGCCAACTCTTTTTCACCGCTCCCCGCACGCGGCGCTGAGGTAGCTTTCGAATATGGCGTCGGTCGTCGTGGAGTTCTCGGCGCGGGAGCCGCAGCGGCTCGCGCGTTGGTGGGCTGACGTCCTCGACTGGCACCTCGACGCGGACAACTCCGTGCACCCTTCTGGTGCCGGCGTCGAACTGCGGTTCGTGCCCAGCTCGACCACCAAGGTCGGCAAGAACGGCGTGCACCTGGACCTGCGCAGCGAATCGCACAACGACCAGAACAAGATCGTCGAGCGGCTGTTCAACGCCGGCGCCCACTTCGCCGACATCGACCAGAGCAGCGACGTGCCCTGGGTGGTGATGGCCGACGTCGAGGGCAACGAACTGTGCGTGCTCGAACCCCGCAAGGCTTACGCGCGCACCGGCCCGGTTGCCGCGATCGTGGTCGACACCGCCAACCCGCGCGCGCAGGCCCGCGCCTGGGCCGAAACCACCGGTATGGACCTCGTCGGTGACCGGGACGAATTCGCCTCCCTGCAACCAACCTCCGGCGAAGGCCCCCACCTCGAATTCCTAGCAGCCGAGGCCGCCCCCACAGGAATGCTCCGCCTCCTCCCCACCTGACCCCGGGCCGCGACGGGAGGTGGCCAATTTCTCGCGAAATTGACCGCCCCTGGGGTGACGGAGCGGTCAGCTGCGGGCTGGTTCGATGATTCGGATTCCGTGCAGGCGGCGGATGAAGTCCGGGCCGAAGGCCGTGGACGGCGTGTGGGCACCGGGTGCCGGCGGTTCGGATTGCAGGGCGTTGACCGCGCGCAGGACCGAGTCGGCCGTGAGGTCGTAGGTGTCCGGGCCGATCAGCGCCGCTGAGACGCTGCGCCCGGCGTCGTCGGTGACCTCGGCGTACACCTCGACCCAGCTGCGCGACCTGGCGCTCTTGCCGGGACCGCTCACGACAGCGCTGATCGCCGCCTTGCCCAGCCGCTGCACCACGGAATTGCTTATCAGCGCTTGGGACAACCGACTCGACCGGCGCCCCGCCCGGTCCAGTCCGGGCAGGTGGGCGAACGTGGTGATGTTGGCGATTCCGGTGCTGCGGTAGGCCGTGCTCACATCGCCCCAAGGCAGCGAGGTGACCCGCCGCGGACCGGACGGGAACAGCACCTCCCGTCGCCGCCACGCCATCGGCACCTCCCGCACCTCACCGTCGATGCGGGCGCGACCGCCCAGCGCCGCTCCCTCCAGCGCGCTCTTCAAGGTGCCGCCGCTGATCCCGCCGCTGGTCTGGAAAGCCAGGTCCAAGTGCGTCGCGGTGGGCAGTTCGGCGACGACCATCGCGGCCAGGCAATCGGTTGGCACCACGTCGAAACCGGCACCGGGCAGCAGCACGACTCCGGCGCTGCGGGCGCGCTCGTGGTTCGCGAACACCGACTCGAAAACGTCGATCTCGCCGGTGATGTCCAGGTAGTGCGCACCAGCGCGCAGGCAGCCGTCGACCATCGCCGCCGACGTCGCCGAGAACGGCCCGGCGCAGTGCGCGACGACGTCGATGCCCTTCAGACCCGCATCCACCGCGTCCGGATCCGCGAGGTCGAAGGCCCGGTAGGGCAACCCGCGCGGAGTGGCCACTTCAGCGACCTTCGCCGGGTCCCGACCGGCCAGCACCGGGCGTTCGCCGCGGTCGATCGCCAGGTCTGCGACCAGTCGGCCGGTGTAGCCGCTCGCGCCGTAGATCATCCAGCTCATCGCGATTCCTCTCCCGGGTAGCACCGATCATCCTGCTAACGAACACCGTTTTCCGGGGTCACGGGTTGCCGGGAGTTTCCCTCGATCACTCGAGCGCCTCAGAGCCTGTTGGTGGTTGCGTTGCTCAGGTGGTCGCTTAGCGGAACCTGAGAGGTTCCCTGGACTGCCGGTGCCCCTCCTGATGTATGTCCAACACACGGCGGAGGGGCCGTCCTCGCCAGGAAACCGCTCAGAACCCGCGGTCACCCTGCATAGGTGGTCCAAGCGGCTGACGCCGCCTCTCAAAACGCGGACGGCATTCGCCAACAGACTCTCAGCTCAGCGGTCGGCCGAGCGCGGTGGCGATCGCGTTGACCGCCTCCCGCATTCGGTGGAGCGGGTTGTCCACCGCAGGTTGGTCGGCCGCGGCCCGGACGGTGGTCAGCGAGATCGCCGCGCCCAGCTGCCCGGTCGAATCCGGGATCGCAACCCCGGTGCAGTGCACCAGCGGTCCGAACTCGGCCTGGTCGGGTCGGTGATGGTGCGCTCGGTGAAGCGGGTGAAGGTGTGCACGCCCAGTTCCCGGGCCAGCTCCGCGATCGTCTTGGCCACCGTCTTGGACATCCGCATCCCCATCGACCGACGCGCAAGAGTAACAGAGCTGTTGCAGATTTTGCAGCGAGGCTAGGACATGATCAGGATTCATATTTTTCTGTCTCGAACAATGCACAGAACCTAAACGGGCGACAACACGCCGAATGACCTTACTCGGCCGGGTGAAAAATTCCGCTCCAATCGACCTCGAATTGACAGCGATCAAGCCGGGTGATCGACTCCTCGATGCCCCCTGCTGGCAATTTCAACAGTCAGAAAGAAGGCATCGGAATGCGACGTTCACCCGTCATGTTCGGCGTTGCGGCCGCGCTCTCCGCGTTCGCGCTCGCGCCCGCTGTTCCGGCGATCGCCGCCGCCCCGGAACAGTTCCCGGCGTGCGCGCTCTTCGCCAACCACCCGACACGCGAAGGCGACAACCTGGTCGCCACGGGCGGGCGCACCGGCTGCACCAACACGGCGACGGTCAACGTTCGCATCGTCGTGGCCCAGAAGGACGCGACGCCCAAGGTGATCGGTGAGCTGGCGCAGAGCGGCACCGAGGTCCAGCTGATCACGAAGGCTCCGTGCAACACCGGCGGCACCGTCCAGGTCTACACTGAGACGACCAGCTCCACCGGAGCCATCTACCGCTCCGCCCCCAGCACCTTCGAGAAGTGCTGAACGTCGCCACCAGGAGCACTGCTCTTCCTGATTAGCAGTACGAGCAGCTGAATCCGGAAAAGCGGGTGCGATGCCGATCGGCGTCGCACCCGCTTTTCACGTTCAACCCCGCATCGTCGACGGGAAAGACCTCAATGGACGTTCCCGGCCCGGAAAGGAGCCGGCGTCATGCGAGAACGAGCGCGGCGTCGATGATCAGCCAGACACCGAAGATCGCGAAGAGAGCCGCTGCGCCGCAGCGGATCACCGATCAGCGCCTGCCACGCGCGATAGCGGGTCTCGAAGGTCATTGCCATCAATTGGGATTCGTCCCCGGGTTCGGCTACGGAGATCGCCACGGAACTCAGCGCAAGACCGCCCAGCACGATGAACGTCCACCTCACATCACGGCCAGGACGAAGGCGCGCAGCATCTTCGGCCCGGCATGCCATTGCCGGGCCGAAGGTCTCGCCCACCTCGAATCCAAGGCCCCGCGACCGGGTGCGCACCGAACGGGCACCAGCATGTCGACCGCGATATTGCGGACTACTCCCCTTCTCCGATCCGGAACAACATCTCCTTTCTCCGAGAAATCAAAACCGCATCTCGAACGCCGAAGTTCAATTCATTATTCCCATTCTCCAAACAAAGCTTCCGTCGCGCCGCAAACCGATCATTCGCCGAACCAATCGATGTTTCCCCGATTGCGAACCGCTGAAATTCGGAATTCGGCAGGGTCGGCCATGACCTGCGCCGATGTCAGGTCTGCCCGAGAGGCCGCCCCGGCACGTCCGGGTCGCAGCCCAGCCGGGGCAGCTGGGCGCGCACCGCAGCACGGGTGCGGCCGAGCTCCTCGGCGAGCTCCCCGGCCAACCGCGCCGCCGACTCACCGAGCGCGCTCAACCACCGCTCGCGCAGCAGTTCGCCGTCGGCATCGGTCCACGGCCGCCCGGCGTTCGGTGGGCGTGGTCGACTTCGAGAGCGCCCCGGCGGAGCGTGCAACGCCGCCAGAGCGTCCAGGGTCCGGGTCAAAAACGCGCTGGCATCACCCAAGCCGTCGATAGCGATCAGCAGGTTGCCCTCCGCCACCACGCGGCCGTCGGCGTCCGCGCCGGTGAACTCCACCGCCACGCTGGCCGGCTGGTCCTCGCCAGCGGATTCACCCTTCGCGTTGATGCCGTAGGTGTGCTGTCCGACTCGAATCTCGTCGTGAAAATCCATGCCCCGAAGCTAGGATCGGCCGCGGCGCGAACCCGGCAGTCAAGGATCGAACCGTCGCGTGTCGGGAGGTCTCGACCGGGTGAGGGGCGGCTCACAGCGGAGGTCGGAACACCAGACCCCACCCGCCCGTTGAACGGTCTGGTCGATGCGCCCGTGTCCCCCGGGCCTCAACTAACGCCTTCGCGGAACACCGTTCGGCTGGAGCCGCGTCGCGCCACTCGCCGCAGAGGCGACCGGCGCGTCGACCCCAACGAAGAAGTCCCCCGTCCCTCTCCTCGGGCGGGGGACTTTTCGTCCAATACACGGCGAACGGGCTGTCCTCGCCAGACGACGTCTGAGAACCCGCGGCGGTGCCAGCTGCTCAGGTGGGCCCGAAAGCGCCTACCGGCGCTTGGCGACACCCTGACTCGCCCGCCTGGTCAGGGTGTCGCGGATGCGGTCACCGATCAGGCCGAAAAGGCTCAGCTGAAGGGCTGCTTGTTCGGCTGGCAGACCTGGCCGGGCTCCGGAACTTCCAGGTTGATCAGGTAGTTCGTCGCGAACGCGTCCGCGCAGGCGCTGCGCCCCAGGATGCAGTGGCCGTACGCGTCGACGGTGACCAGACGCGCATTGCCCAGCTGCTGCTCCATCCGGCGGGCGAACTCGTAGCGGGTCGCCGGGTCGTAGCGGTTGCCGAACAGCAGCACCGGGTTCTCCGCCTGGTGCGTCCACGGCCCGCGGTAGACGTCCTGTCTCGTCTCCGGCCACAGCGAGCAGCCCGCCAGGTCGCTGAAGGCCTGAGAGCGGCCGAAGGTCGAGGACTCCGCTTCCCACTTCGCCGCAATGCCCGGCACCTGCTCGGGCTCGTGCGGGAACGGCTTGTCCGTGCAGTTCACCGCGAAGTAGCTGTCATCGACGTAGTCCGAGGCGGCGTCCGGCGGCGCATCGAGCTTGCCCAGCTGCGTCGGCACGTTCAGCACCGTCAGCAGTTCCGGGACCAGCCCCGGCTTCGGGTGCAGCTGGCGGTACATCGACTCGAGGTCGCTGGCGACCTGCTTGTACTTCTCCGGGTCGTACAGCGCGCTTCCGGTGCTGTCGTTGAACTGGTCGAGCGTGATCTCCGTGCCGTCGGGCATGGTGATCGGCTCTTCGCGCAGGTGGTCGCGGATCTCGTCGAACTTCGCCCGCGGATCGCCGTCGCCGAACGCGCACTTGTCCGGGTTCTCGGCGCAGCGCTGCAAGAATCCGTCCAGCGTGATCTCGAAGCCCTGCGCGCGTTCGCGGTCGTGCTCGATGCCGTCGGAGGTCCGCAGGCCGGGGTCGACGTTGCCGTCGAGCACGATCGCGCGGCTGCGCTCCGGGAACAGGTTGACGTAGGTCGCGCCCAGCAGGGTGCCGTAGGAGAAGCCGACGTAGTTGAGCTTCTCGTCGCCCACGCCCTGCCGCATCAGGTCCAGGTCCCGCGCGACGTCCTTGGTCGACATGCGCCGCAGCAGCTCGCCGGCGTTCTTCTCGCAGGACTGGCCGTAGTCCTGGTAGGCGCCCATGGTGGTGTCGATCTGCTCGACGGTAACCGGCACCGACGAGATCCGGCTCATCACGTCATCGGCCTTATTGGCTGAGTTGAAGCAGCGCAGCGGAGTGCTGCGGTTCACCCCGCGCGGGTCGAATCCGATGATGTCGAAGCGCTCCAGCACCTGGGAGCTCAAGCGGTTGCCCGCCGTCGTCGGCCGGTTGTACCCGCTGCCGCCGGGACCGCCCGGGTTCATGAACAGCGACCCGATGCGCTCGTCCGGCTTGGTCGCCGCGCGCCGCATCATCGCCAGCTCGACGGTGCCCTTGCTCGGGTCGTCGTGGTCGATCGGCACCGGATAGGTGGCGCACGTGAACAGGTGCCACTGCGTGATCGGCACCCCGCTCAGGTCCTTGGTCTTGCACTTCTTCCAGGAAACCGGTGGGGCGCTGGCAGGTTGAGCCGCGGCGGGTACCGCCAGCAACCCGGCGCCCACCAGCAGCGCGCTCACCGCGACCGCCAACTTCCGGCCCAATCGCCCCGAATGCGCCACCGCGCGAACCTCCTCGTTCCGCCTGCCAGCTCCGCATCAGGAGTCAACAGCCGGAACGGCGGCTGCCACACCGCAGAATGCACGAACCTCGAAGCACCGGAAACGCGGTATTCGGCCGAGTCCCGAGAATTCAGTCCAGTTCGGACGGTTGTGCCCGGCGAACGTGGTGCACGACAACCGACACCGCCGCCGTCAGGAGGACGACCTGCGTCAACGTGCGCGGCAACAACGCGTCCGAGGTGCCGACGAGTGCTTTGTGGACGTTCGCCGGGAACATCACCACCAGCAGCACGGCGAGCCCTCCAGCCGCCCCATCCCGCTACGGCACGAGGTAGCGGCTGTCCCGGGAGTCCGTGATGGCCATGTGGCCCGGGGCGTGGCCGATCGCGAACGGCGGCTTGGACTGCATCACCGCTGCTTGCGGGGTCACGCCGCAGGCCCAGAACACCGGGATCTCACCTGGGCGGATCTCCACCGCGTCGCCGAAGTCCGGCCGGTCGATGTCGGCGATGCCCAGCGCTTCCGGGGCTCCGACGTGCACCGGCGCGCCATGCACGGACGGGTAGCGGGAGGTCACGCGGACGGCGTCGGGCACGAGCTCGGCCGGGACCGGGCGCATCGAGACCACCAGCGGCCCGGACAGCCGACCGGCCGGGCGGCACTCGCGGTTCGTCCGGTACATCGGCACGTTGCTGCCGGCCTCGATGTGGCGCACCGGGACCTCTGCCTCCAGTAGCGCGGCCTCGAAGGTGAAGCTGCAGCCGATCAGGAACGACACCAAGTCGTCCCGCCACAGGTCGGTGACCTCCGTCCGCTCCTCGACCAGTTCGCCGTCCCGGTAGACGGTGTAGGCGGGCAGGTCGGTGCGCAGGTCCCCGGCGAAGATCCCGGCGCTGGTCTCACCGGGCTCGGTCACGTCCAGCACCGGGCAGGATCGCGGATTGCGCTGCGCGAACAGCAGGAAGTCGTAGGCGAACTCGCGCGGTAGGGCAATCAGGTTCGCCTGGGTCCACCCGGCGCTGTAGCCCGAGGTGGGCACGCGCAGTCCGGCGCGGAACGCGGCGCGGGCCTGCTCCGGGGACATCTCCTGCGGGTTCGTCATCGCAGAACTCCTCGTCATCATGCGGGCCGGATCTCACGAAACCCCGGCTGGAAGACCATCAGCTGCGGCGGAAGCGGATTCGCTGTCCGGGACGGGCTTGAGCGGCCTTGTCCAGGTCAGCGGCGACGACCACGGCGATCACCGGGTACCCGCCGGTCACCGGGTGGTCGGCCAGGAACAGGGTTGGCCGCGCCGACGGCGGCACCTGCAGTGCGCCGGGAACCATGCCCTCGCTGGGCAGCTCGTCGGTGCGGCTGCGCTCCAGCGCCGGTCCGGCCAGCCGCATGCCGACCCGGTTGCTGTCCGCGGTGACCTCGTAAGGGCTGTTGACCAGGGCCGTCAGCGCGTCCTCGGTGAACCAGTCGTGCCGCGGTCCGAACGCCACGCGCAGCGTGATCTCGTCAGCCGCGCACGCCGCCACCGGCGCCAGGTCCACCCGCGGGAACTGCTGCGGCGCCGGGCCCACCGGCAGCACCGCACCCGGTGACAGCGGTTCCGGTCCCAGCCCGGCCAGCACGTCGGTGGCCCGCGAACCCAGCACCGGTTCGACGTCGATGCCCCCGCGCACGGCGAGGTAGCTGCGCAAACCCCGGTCGGGCAGACCCAGTTTCAGGACCGCACCCGAGCGAACCCGCACGACCGAGTTCGCCGCAGCGCCACGGCCGTCCACTGTGATCGGACACGGCGCACCGGTCAGCGCGACGGTCAGATCCCGGGTGGCGCGCACCTCGAGCCCGCCGAAGGTCACCTCGATCGCCGCCGCGCCCTCGTCGTTGCCCACCAGCCGGTTGGCCAGCCGGAATGCGCCGCCGTCGGCCGCGCCGGACGGGCCGACGCCGATCCCCGCCAGCCCCGGCCGCCCCAGGTCCTGGACGGTTGCGAGCGGTCCGGTGGCGAGCACCTCCATGCAGCTCATCGGACCTCCTGGAAACGCACCCGCACACCCGGGCGCAGCAGGGCGGGCGGATTGCGGTCCGTCCGCCAGATCTCGAGATCGGTGCGCCCGATCAGCTGCCAGCCGCCGGGCGATTCACGCGGGTAGATGCCGCTGAACGCACCGGCCAGCCCTACCGATCCGGGCGGCACCTTGGTCCGCGACTCGGTCCGACGCGGCACCGCGAGTTCCGGCGGGCCACCGGCGAGGTAGCCGAAACCCGGTGCGAAGCCGCCGAAGGCGACCGTCCACACCGCACTCTTGTGACGGTGCACCACCTCGCGCTCGGTGAGTCCGGTCAGCTTCGCGACCTCCGCGAGGTCCGCGCCGTCGTAGACGACAGGCACCTCGACCAAAGAACCGTCACCACCAGCGGTTCCGTGCGGCTCCACCTCGCGCACCGCGGCCTCGATCGAGGCCACGTTGGCGCGCTGCGGATCCAGGTGCAGCAGCAACGTCCGCGCTGCCGGGACCAGGTCCTTGACCCCCTCGGGCGGCGCCTCGGCGAGCGCGGCGTAGAGCGCCTGCACGGCTTCGAGGTCGGCCAGTTCGACGAGCAGGCCCGAGTCAGCGCACCGCAAGAACCTCATCACAGACCTCGCAAGACGAACGGCCGCAGCTCGACACCACCGGCGACCAACTGGTCCCGAACGGATTCGGCGATGACCACCGCGCCCGGGCTGTCGCCGTGCACGCAGATCGAGTCGGCTTCGACGCGGATCAGCGATCCGTCGACGGCCTCGATCGGCTCCCCGGCCGCCAACCGCAGGCAGCGCTGCGCGATCAGCTCGGGGTCGTGCAGCACCGCACCGGGCTCGCGCCGCGGCACCAGCGTGCCCTCCGGTGTGTAGGCGCGGTCGGCGAAGGCCTCGCGGAACACCTGCAACCCGGCCCGTTCGGCCTGCTCCAGCCACTGCGAGCCCGGCAGCCCGAGCACCGCCAGCGACGGGTCGTAGGCGCGCACCGCCTCGACCACCGCGGCGGCCTGGTCGGCGTGGTGCACGATCGCGTTGTAGAGCGCACCGTGCGGCTTGACGTAGCCGACCTCGGTCCCGGCGATGCGGGCGAACCCGGCCAGCGCACCGATCTGGTAGATCACGTCGTTGGCCAGCTCGCGCGGCGGGACGTCGATGAAGCGGCGGCCGAACCCGGCCAGGTCGCGGTAGCTGACCTGCGCGCCGACGACCACGCCCTGCTTGGCGGCCTGCTCGACCGCGTCGCGGATCACCGTGGCGTCCCCGGCGTGGAAACCGCAGGCGACGTTCGCACTGGTCACGATGCGCAGCAGCGCCTCGTCATCGCTGAGTTCCCAGCGTCCGAAGCCCTCCGCGAGGTCCGAGTTGAGGTCCATGCCCATCTCACTTCCACAGCGCGGCGATGCCGCCGAGCGAGTTGTATCCCAAGTACAGAGTCAGCAGCCAGGCGACCGCACCGATGATCAGCAGCCACTTCGGGTAGCGGTATCCCCCAAGCAGGTCGCGGCGGCGGGCGGCGACCCACATCAGCACGCCGAAGCCGACCGGCAGGATCAGCCCGTTGAGCGCTCCGGCCAGCACCAGCAGCGTGGTCGGGGCCTGGTTGAGCAGCAGGAACGCCACCGCGGAGATCGCGACGAAGCCCACCACGAGCCAGCTGCGGGCGCGCGCCAGCTTCGGCGAGAAGGTCACCAGGAACGACACCGAGGTGTAGGCGGCGCCGACGACCGAGGTGATGCTGGCGGCCCAGAGGATCATGCCGAACAGCCGCATGCCGATCTCACCGGAAGCGTGCTGGAACGCCTCAGCGGTCGGGTTGTCCGAGGTCAGCGCCACGCCGCCGGCGACCACGCCGAGCACTGCGAGGAACAGCACCGTCCGCATCACGCCGGTCACCAGCAGCGAGACGACCGAGCTGCGGCTGACGTCGACGATCCGCTCCGGGCCGGTCACGCCGGCATCGACCAGGCGGTGCGCGCCGGCGTAGGTGATGTAGCCGCCGACGGTGCCGCCGATGAGCGTGGTGATGGCCAGGAAGTCGACGTCGCTGGGCAGCACGGCTTCCTTCAGCGCCTGCCCGACCGGCGGCGCGGAGGTGAACGCGACGAACGCGGTCAGCACGATCATCACCACGCCGAGGACCACGACGATGCGGTCCATGGCCGCGCCGGCCTTCTTGCTCAGGAAGATGCCGATGGCGATGATCGCGGACAGCGTGCCGCCGATCTTGGCGTCCATGCCGATCAGCGCGTCCAGGCCGAGCGAGGTGCCGGCGATGTTGCCGACGTTGAACACCAGCCCGCCGAAGACGACCAGCGCAGCCATCACGTAGCCGAGGCCGGGCACCACCTTGTTGCCCAGGTCCTGCGCCCGCATGCCGGAGACACCGATGACGCGCCAGACGTTCAGCTGCACGGCGACGTCGACCAGGATCGACACCAGGATCGCGAAGGCGAACGCGGCACCGAGCTGGATGGTGAACTCAGTGGTCTGGGTGATGAAGCCGGGCCCGATCGCACTGGTGGCCATCAGGAACACCGCGCCGAGCAGGGTGCTCCGCTTGGCGGCCGAGGATCCCTTCTCGACCGTCGTCGTTTCAGCCATGGCACTCCGATCAGCTGTGCACCGACCGGGGCCGGTTGGGGGAACGTCGACTTTGAGACCGCACGAGTAGGCGGTTCGAGACAACATAGAGAATTGTTCAACAATCCGGCAATACCCTGCGTGAAAATTTTCTCGTTACACTCGAGATCAACTGAACCGGCGTCATGGGGAGCTGGATTGCCAACGGTGGATCCCTGGGCGGACCTCCTGGCGGCCGACCGGTCGCTGCTCGACCGCACGAGCACGGCCGAGCGCGTCGCCGATCTGCTGCGCCAGCGGGTCATCGACGGCGCACTCGCGCCGGGCACCCGGCTGTCCGAGGAAAGCGCAGGCCGTGCGCTCGCCGTATCGCGCAACACGCTGCGCGAAGCGTTCCGGCTGCTGGTGCACGAGCGGCTGCTGGTGCACGAGTTCCACCGCGGCGTGTTCGTGCGGGTGCTCAGCGACGAGGACGTGATCGACCTCTACCGCATCCGCCGACTGCTGGAGATCAGCACGGTGCGCCGGGCGGCTGAGGCACGGCCGGAACTGGTAGCTGCGGTGGATCAGGCGGTCACCGAGGGTGAGCGCGCGGCCGCGGAAGAGCGTTGGTGGGACGTGGGAACCGCGAACATGCGATTCCACGAAGCGCTGGCGGCGCTGGCTGAGAGCCCGCGGGTCAACGAGACGATGCGTCGGTTGCTCGCCGAGCTGCGGCTGGCGTTCCACCGCATGTCCCGGCCGCGCGAGCTCCACGAGCCGTACCTGAAACCGCACCGGGAGATCGCGGACCTGATCAGCGCTGGGCAGGTACAGGAGGCGGCCGACCGCTTGGAGGGCTACTTCGACGCCGCCGAGGCTCAGCTCGTCGCCGCCTACCGCAGCTACACGCCGGAGTGATCCCGGCTCGCGGCAGCGGGGTCTAGGATCGCCGCGCGTGAGGCTTCCGCTCAGCGCCGTCGTCGAGGGTCACCAGTACCTCCTCGAGGCCATCTCCGCCCTGACCGACGAACAGGTCGCCGCTCCGTCGCTGCTCCCCGGCTGGAGCCGCGGGCACGTGCTGGCGCACCTGACGGACAACGCGCGGGCCTTCGCACGGGTCTCCGCGCACGCGCTGCGCGGCGAGCTCGTCGACGCCTACGACGGCGGCCAGCAGGAACGCGACGCGATCATCGAAGGACTCGCTGGCAACAACGCCGAGGAGCACCGCGCCCGGCTCGCCCGGCACAGCACGGCGCTGGAGGCGGTCTGGTCGCAGGCGGCGGAGTCGGACTGGAAGCGCCCGGTGCGGTTCCGCAACGGCGACCTCGCCGGGATCGTGCGGATGCGCTGGCGCGAGGTCTGGATCCACCTGGTCGACCTGGACGTCGGAGTCGGCCCGGACCGGTGGACCCCGGAGTTCGCCCACCACGCCATCGACTTCCTGCTCCCCCGCCTCCCCGACGGATTCACCCTCCGCGACGGTGATCGGACGTGGTCGACCGGCCCCACCGAGATCGCCGGCCGAGCCCACGACCTGGCAGCCTGGCTAGCAGGCCGAACCCCGCAAGAAACCCCGTCCGGCCCCCTCCCCGAACTCGGCCCCTGGCCCCCGCACCCGATCCCCGCCCAACGCCCGGCCAACAACTGAGCAAGGCGGTCGCCATGTCGTGAGTGGCGATGGCCGCCACTGCCACTCACGAGCCGTCAGGAGAGGCCGGCGAAGAGGTCTGGTTCCCAGTTGTGGGGGCCGGTGCCGGGGCCTCGGTCGCCTCGGACCAGGAGGTAGTGCTCCAGGGCGAACTCCGGGCGCAGGACCAGCTTGGCGAAGAACTCGCCGTCGTCGAGGTTGACCTGGCTGCGGTAGTGGCGCAGCGCAGCGATCTTGGCCGCGTGGAAGTCGCGGCCGTCGACCATCGCGGTCAGCTCCTCGTCCGGCACCGTGTACGGCTCGAACCCCTCCACGCCCGCTTCCTCGACCTGCTTGAGGATCGAACGCGGCAGCGTCGTCCAGTACACCTTCGGCGCCTCCCACGGTTCGCCGAGCTCCGGGGCGTAGTCCGGGTCGGCGGCCGGTTCGAGGGAGGTCATGACGGCGCGGTGCGCGGCGATGTGGTCCGGGTGCCCGTAACCGCCGTTCTCGTCGTAGGTGACCACCACGTGCGGCCGCTCGGCGCGCAGGATCTCGACCATGGCACGGGTGACCTCGGCCGGGTCGGCCGCGGCGAACGCACCAGATGCGGTGTTGCCGTCCTCGCCGACCATCCCGCTGTCCCGGAAGCGGCCCGGTCCGCCCAGCCAGTGGTGCCGGACCTCGCCGAACTCGGCCAGCGCAGCACTGATCTCACCGCGCCGGTACTCGCCCAGCGCTTCGGGGTTCCCGCGCAGGTGCGCGAGGTCGTCGGCGATGACCTCGCCGAGCTCACCGCTGGTGCAGGTCACCAGCGCAACCGAGGCGCCTTCCGCGCAGTAGCGGGCCATGGTGGCGCCGGTGGCGGTGGCCTCGTCATCGGGATGGGCGTGCACCAGCAGAAGACGACGATCGCTCATGGTGACCGAGCTTAGCCACCCCCACCGACAGCCAACGCGAAATATCCAGGCGCCGGGGAAATTCGGACGATGTTCGCCATCCGGTCAACGAAAACTGGACCGGCCCGCGAGAGGATCTTCAGAAGCAAACGAAGGAGGCGTTGTGTCAGGAGTTTCCCGACGAGGTGTGCTCGGTCTGGCCGGAGCCGCTGCGGTGGCCGGCGCGCTCGGCACCGGTCAGGCGGCGGCCGCACCGGCCGGCAAGGCGCTGATCGGCCCGGCCAAGGGCCAGCAGCTGCACGTGATGACCTTCAACATCCGCTTCGACAAGAAGGCCGCACCGCCGGACCCGGATTCGTGGCGCATCCGCCGCCCGATCCTCGCCGAGCTGATCGGCACCGAGCAGCCCACCGTGTTCGGCGTGCAGGAAGCGTTGTTCAGCCAGGTCAAGGACGTTCTGCAAGACGTCCCGCCGTTCTACGACTGGATCGGGCTGGGCCGCGAGGGCGGTGGCCGCGGCGAGTTCATGTCGATCTACTACGACACCCGCCGCCTGGAACCGCTGGACTACGACCACTTCTGGCTCTCGGACACCCCGTCGATGATCGGCTCGAAGTCGTGGGGCAACAACGTGGTCCGGATGGTCACCTGGGTGCGCTTCCACGACCGCCACAGCGGGCGCGAGTTCACCCACGTCAACACCCACTTCGACCACCAGTCGGAGCCGTCCCGCCAGCGCAGCGCGCAGCTGGTGGCCGAGCGCATCGCCGGGTTCGACGCCAAGCTGCCGGTGGTGCTCACCGGCGACTTCAACACCGCGGCGGGCAGCTCGGAGTCCTTCCGGATCCTCACCGAAGGCGGCCTGGCCGACGCCTGGACGACCGCGGACCACCAGCTCACCCCGGCCTGGGGCACCTTCGCCGGGTACGGCGATCCGGTCGAGGGCAAGGAGCGCATCGACTGGATCCTGCACAACGACAAGGTCTCGGTGCACCAAGCGGCGATCAACGACTTCCGCCGCGACGGCTACTTCCCCTCCGACCACCTCCCGGTCCAAGCCCTGATCGACCTCACCTGATCCGCCCCCTGGGTGAACACCGATACCCGTGAGCACTTTCTGGCGCTATACCCCACAAAGTGCTCACGGGCCACCACCTGTGGAAAGGACGCCCGGCTACTGCGTCGGGACGAGGGCGATCCAGACTTGGCCTGGGGCGAAGGGGATCGGGGTTCCGGTCGGGGTTGTGTAGGTGGTGCCGAGGTCTGGGGCCGGGCGGTTCCAGCGGGCTTCGAAGGCCTGGCCGTCGCGGAGCACCACAGCGCGGCCCGATCCGACGGTCTCCGCCAATGGCGAGACATTGCCCACCACGTCCTTGAACGGCGAGTCCGATACCGGAACTTCTTGCAGCACAACGGTGCTCGCCGCGAGACGTCCGCTGTCGGTCGCCACGTGCGGACGGCCGTCCATCGACACCAACCACTGCTGATCCCCCGGTGACCAGGTGAAACCCACCCGCGCCGACCGATAAGCGACCTCCTCGCCGCTCGTCGGAACCCCATCACCCGGCGCCGGACCGAACGTCAACGCCGCGCTCGGCGACCACCCCTCGCCCGCCGGCAGCTTCGACGGCCGCACGTAGAGGTTGTGCGGCGCCTGCCCCGGACCGCGGTAGAACGCACCGGGCACCGACGCCTGCGAAGCACTGACCACCGGCGCCCGGTCGATCTCCGGCAGGAGTTCCGGCGCAGCACCGGAGAACGCCAGCACGGGGCGGCCGAACTGTGGCAACAGGCGCAGATCGGTCTGCCGGGCGCTGCGCACCGGCCCGACCACCAGCGGCTTCCGGGTGCCGAAAACCGCTATCAGCCTGCTGATTCCGGCTTCCACGGGTTCGACGAACACGACGTCGGCCGCACCGATGCCGGTCGGCGGACGGGCCGGCGGTGAGTTGTCCACCTTCACCGCGAGCACCGGCGGTCCGACCGGCGGCGGCGCGGGCGGCGGTTCAGGTGGTGGCGGCTGCGGTTGCGCGATCGGCACCGAGCTCGTTCCCGCTGGCTGCAGGGCCAATCCGCCGAGCAGCACGACGACGGTGGCGACCAACGTGCCGAACGCGCGCAACCACCACATCGCCCCTCCCCCGGCGAGCATCCCCGGGTGTAGCTTCGCCCGCTACCACGGCGGCGACAAGGGGCCGACTGGCGCAGTTCAACGGTACGGACGCCGGATCCGCGCCTCCGATGTCGCCCGCGCCCACCACACGAGCTGGTCCAGCAGCACCTTCGCCGCAGCCGCCGGACCGCTGGTGTCCTCGGGGTTTCCCGTCGCGTCGAAGCACGCGCTGGCACCGTGGAAGCTGACCGTTTCGCGAACGGTCACCGCATGCAGTTCGGCGAAGACCTGCCGCAGCTGCTCCACCGCCCGCAACCCACCGGAAATGCCGCCGTAGCTGACGAATCCGACGGGCTTGGTGTGCCACTCCGCGTTCGCCAGGTCGATGGCGGACTTCAACGGCGCCGGGTAGCCGTGGTTGTACTCCGGCGTGATCACCACGAACCCGTCGGCGGCGTCCAGCCGAGCGGCGAAGTCGCGCACCTGCGGGGTTTTCGCCCCCGGCATCACCGCGGGCAGGTCGGCCTCGGCCAGGTCGATGAAGTCGACCTGCAGTTCCGGGTGCTGCCGGGCCTGCTCGGCGAACCAGTCGGCCACGGTCCGGGCGAACCGCCCTTCCCGAGTGCTGCCGACGATGATGCCCACGCGCAGTCGACTCTCGGACATCGTTTCCTCCCATGTTGATCGAGCTGTCCCGAACATCATGGAACTTCCACCTTACTCGAAGTCAACTCCGATCCACTGTGGATTTCAAAACCCGCCGAAGCGCCTCGATCTCCTGCTCCGGCAACGAGATCCCCAGCTCCCGCAACACGTCCCCGATCTGCTCCGGCGCCACCTTCACGACCTCGACCTCGCCAGATGCGCACTCCACGGTCAGCTCGTCACCGACCAGCTTCCGGCTCACCCCGGGCGCCAGCCGGAACACCACCGGCTGGCCGACGAACGGAGACCTCGGGTGCGTGGCGGTGTAGTGGTGCGCCACCTCGTAGTCCGGGAACCGCTGCGGCTGCTCGTCGGAGGCGTGCAGCGCCTCCCAGCCCGACTCCCCCGCCTTCTCCAGAATCCACAGTGGACCACGCCGGACCAACCGGTGCGGCCAGCCCGCCTGGTCCACCACCGCGCCGTCCTCGAACGGCATCGGCGACAGCACCCCCGCGCCGAAGCCCACGTCGGCCAGGTAGTCGGCACCCCCGACTCGGACGCGCAGCATCATGTGCGTCCGCTGGCCGGGGCGGTCGGGCTGGACCCGCGCCATCCGCCGCTCGACGTCGAACCCCAGCTTCTCCAGCACCGCCGCGAACAGCAGCGCGTGCTCGAAGCAGTAGCCGCCGCGCTGCCGGTCCACGAGCTTGTCGTAGATGGTGGCCAGCTCGATGCCGGGGTGCTGACCGAGCACGACGTCGATGGCCTCGAACGGGATGGCCTGGACATGTGCCTCGTGCAGCGAGCGCAGCACCGCAGCGGACGGGCCCGCGACCGCGGGGTGTCCGATCCGCTTCAAGTAACCGTCGAGGTCGACGTCCTCGATCCGCCATTCGTCGTTCGCGTGTTTTCCCATGCTCCCAACCTGGCAGCTCGAGGGCACTGGAAGTCAAGTCTGCGACGTCAGTTGCGCAGGTGCTCGCACTCGTCGGGTTCGGCGCGCAAGTCGTCGAGGGAGTGCCAGAAGCCGAGCGCCTCGGTCGTCAGCTCGAACGGACCAGCGCTCCACCGGTAGTCCGACCAGGAACTGCGCAGCAGGCCGACGGCCAAGGTAGCCAGCCCCCGCCGACGACACCGCCGGTCGACGCGAACGTGCTCGAGCACGACGACCCGGCAACCGTGGCAGACCCGCAGCTCCAACTCGCCCACGACGAGCCCGTCCAACCGGATCTCGACGCCCGGCGGCCCGGCGGGCAGCAGCGCCGGGACCGCGGCCAACTCCAGATCACCGAACATGCGCCCAGCATGTCGGTTCCGGGCGGGTTTGTCCTGCCGAAAACGATCAGCGCTGCCAGAGCCCGACTCACGAGCACTGACCGCACTCAGCCTCCAAGCCACGTATACGCAGGTCAAAACCCGTGAGCCCGGCCCCGGAAAAGGCTCACGGCCCCTTGACGCCGCGCTGCCAGGAGTCCAGGGCGATCAGCGTCTTGGTGCTGGTCACGCGGTGGCTGCGGCGGATCTCGTCGATGGTGCGCTGCAGGTGCGCCATGTCCCGGACCCGCAGCCAGACCAGCGCGTCCGGGTCACCGGCGATGGTGAACACCGCTTGCGCCTCCGGCATCCGGGTGGTCGTCTGGACGATGTCCTCCACCCCGCTGGTGCCGAGGAAGCGCAGCTCGATGAAGGCCTCCACCGCCCAGCCGAGCTTCGCGTGGTCGAGCTGGACGGTGTAGCCGAGGATCACGCCGAGCTCCTGCAGCCGGTCGATCCGCCGCTTCACCGCGGCCGTCGACAAGGTCACCCGCGTGGCGATGTCCGAAAGCGTGCGGCGAGCGTCCTCGCGCAGCAGCGCAAGGATTTCGTGATCCGTCGCATCGAGCGTCTGATCGGCCATGCGTAAGCATGCTACGCAAAATTCAGCGGCGCGGAAGGCACAGAACGACCGAAGTTTGCGCGGTCGTCACCGTTTCGGGTCGCAGTGTTGTGCGCCACACGGTTTTGGGCTGAAGTGGCGGCAATCACGACGCACCCCGGTGAGAAGGAGTTCGACATGGCCGCGTTCACGCTGGACGACCGCTACCTCCGGGACGCGGGCACGGTCTACGTGACCGGGGTGCAGGCCCTGGTGCGGATGCTGTTCGACCGGATCCGACTGGACCGCCGCGCGGGCTCCAACACCGCCGCGTTCGTCTCCGGCTACGAGGGTTCACCGCTGGCCGGGTTCGACCTGGAGCTGGCCCGCCGCGCGAAGCTGCTCGCCGAGCACGACGTGGTGCACCGCCCC
This sequence comes from Saccharopolyspora sp. NPDC002376, assembly GCF_053593195.1. NCBI lineage: Bacteria > Bacillati > Actinomycetota > Actinomycetes > Pseudonocardiales > Pseudonocardiaceae > Saccharopolyspora > Saccharopolyspora sp. NPDC002376. The sequence continues at coordinate 31,911 of NZ_JBSFBZ010000020.1, read as the reverse complement.
GGCCTGAACGAGGAACTGGCCGCGACCTCGGTGCTGGGCAGCCAGCTCGCCGAGCGGCTCGGCACGCAGCGCCCGGACGGCGTCCTCGGCGTCTGGTACGGCAAGGCCCCCGGCCTGGACCGGGCCGGCGACGCCCTGCGGCACGCCAACATCGCCGGCACCGACCCCCGCGGCGGCGCGGTCGCGCTGGTCGGCGACGACCCGAACGCCAAGTCCTCCACTGTCCCAGCCCATTCCGAAGCCGCCCTCGCCGACCTGCAGATCCCGACGTTCTTCCCGGCGGATTCCCAAGACCTGCTGGACTTCGGGCGGCACGCGGTCGAGCTGTCGCGAGCGAGCGGCCTGTGGTCGGCGCTGAAGGTGGTCGCCAACGTCGCGGACGCGGCCGGGACCGCGGTCGTCGACCCGGACTGGACTCCGCCGGAAATGCGCCCGGAGGCCTACTCCCACCGCCCCAGCGCGCGACTGCTGGGCGCCGAGCTCGCCGGGTTGGAGAGCAGCCTGTACAACGTGCGGGTCCCGCTGGCGCTGGAATACCTGCGGGCCAGCGGCGTCAACCGGATCACGCACTCCAGCAGCTCGGACCGGATCGGCATCGTGACCGCCGGGAAGTCCTATTTGGACCTCCGCCAGGCGCTGCGCACCATCGGCCTCGACGAGCAGGACCTCGCGCACTTCGGCATCCGGGTGCTCAAGCTCGGCGCGATCCACCCGGTGGAGCCCACCATCATCCGGGAGTTCGCCGAGGGGCTGACCGAGATCGTGGTCGTCGAGGAGAAGCGGGCGTTCCTGGAGCCGGTGATCAAGGAGGTCCTCTACGGCCGCCCGGACGCGCCGCAGGTGCACGGCAAGAAGACGCCCGACGGCCGGACCCTGTTCACCGAGCTCGGCGAACTCGACCCGGACCGGATCGCCCGCGGCCTGGCCGACCGGCTGACCGCGCACGGCGAGGTCCCGCAGATCGACGCCTGGCGCCAGCGCCGCCGCCGCGAGCGGATCTCGGTCCCGTTGCTGGCCCGCACTCCGTACTTCTGCTCCGGCTGCCCGCACAACTCCTCGACCAAGGTGCCCGACGGGACCGTGGTGGGCGCGGGCATCGGCTGCCACACGATGGCGCTGTTCATGGAGCCCGACCAGGTCGGCGACGTCGTCGGCATCACGCAGATGGGCGGAGAGGGCGCGCAGTGGATCGGCATGGCTCCGTTCGTCAGCACCGAGCACTTCGTGCAGAACATCGGTGACGGCACCTTCACCCACTCCGGCAGCCTGGCGGTGCGCGCGGCGGCCGCGGCCGGCGTGAACATCACCTACAAGCTGCTGCACAACTCCGCGGTGGCGATGACCGGCGGGCAGGACGCGGTCGGCGCGCTGCCGGTCGGCAAGATCGCCGAACTCCTGCTGCTGGAAGGCGCTTCGAAGGTCGTCGTCACCAGCGACGCGCCAAAGCAGTTGAGCGGCAAGCTTCCTCGCGGCGTGACCGTCCGCCACCGCGACGAACTGCTTGACGCGCAAGCGGAACTGGCGAAGGTACCGGGCGTCACGGTGCTCATCCACGACCAGGAGTGCGCGGCGGAGAAGCGCCGCAAGCGCCGCCGCGGCAAGCAGGAGACCCCGGCGGAGAAGGTGCTGATCAACGAGCGGGTGTGCGAGGGCTGCGGGGACTGCGGCGCAAAGTCCAACTGCCTGTCGGTGCAGCCGGTGTCCACCGAGTTCGGCCGCAAGACCCAGATCCACCAGTCGTCCTGCAACGTCGACTACTCCTGCCTGTCCGGCGACTGCCCGTCGTTCCTGACCGTGGTGCCCAGCGGCCGCAAGCAGCGCCGCAAGATCAGCGAACTGCCCATCGGCGAGCTGCCCGAACCGCAGCGCGGCAACGACGACTTCACCGTCCGCATCACCGGTGTCGGCGGCACCGGCGTGGTCACGGTGACCCAGATCCTGGCCACCGCCGCGGTGATCGACGGCCGCCAGGTGCGCACCGTGGACCAGATCGGTCTCGCGCAGAAGGGCGGCGCGGTGGTCTCCGACCTCAAGATCACCTCCGAGACGATCGAGCAGGCGCCGAAGCTGGCCGCCGGTGAGTGCGACCTCTACCTGGGCTGCGACCTGCTGGTGGCCGCCGATCCGGTGCACCTGGCCGCAGCCGATGTGGACCGCACGACCGCGGTGGTGTCCACGACCGAGGTCCCGACCGGCCGGATGGTGGTGGACACCGAGGTCGCGTTCCCGCAGCAGTCCAGCATCCGCTCGACCCTCGACGACGCCACTGCCCGGGCGTACTACCTGGACGCGCGCGGCCTGGCGGAGGAACTGTTCGACGACGACCAGTTCGCCAACATCCTCCAGCTCGGCGCGGCGTACCAGTGCGGCACGCTGCAGTTGTCGGCCGAGAGCATCGAGCAGGCGATCGAGCTCAACGGCGCCGCGGTTGCGGCCAACATCCAGGCGTTCCGCCGCGGCCGCCAGGCCATCGCCGACCCGGACGCGCTGCAGGCCGAGATCACCCCGGCGCCGGTCGAAGCACCGGCGCCGAGCCCGGCCGCGCGACGGGTGCGAGCGAGGGTGAAGGCCGCCGAAGGGTCGGAACTGGCCCGCCTGCTGGACATCCGGATCCCGGACCTCGTCGACTACCAGGACGAGGAGTACGCCCGGAGCTACGCGGAGTTCGTCGAGCGGGTGCGGCGCGAGAGCACTTCCGCGGTGGCCGAGGCGGTGGCCCACAACCTGCACAAGCTGATGGCGTACAAGGACGAGTACGAGGTGGCCCGCTTGTCGCTGGACGAGCGTCTGCTGGCCGACATCGAAGCCCAGTTCGGCGCGGGTTCCCGCTACTCGTTCCGTCTGCACCCGCCGGTGCTGCGCGCGCTGGGCATGAACCGCAAGATCAGCCTCGGCCCGTGGTTCCGCCAGGTCCTCCGGCTGCTGCGCACGATGCGCAAGGTGCGCGGCACCCGTCTGGACCCGTTCGGCTACGCCAAGGTCCGCCGCGTGGAGCGCGAACTGGTCGAGCAGTACCGCGGTGTCATCGAGCAGGCCCTGGCCACCGACCACCCGGCCCTGCTGGAGCTGGCCGAGCTGCCGGACGTGATCCGCGGCTACGAGGACATCAAGCTGTCCAACGTGAAGGACTACCGCAAGAAGCAGACCGAACTGCTCAAGTCCCCGACGGCCGAGCGGGTCGGCGCGGTCTGACGCCGAAACCCCTGACGGTGTCAGGAAAGACTGCTGAAGAGGTCGAGGGCCTGGGTTCCGCGGAAACCAGGCCCTCGTCCGTTCAGTTCGGTCGGCGGATGCTGAGCACTTCGACCTCGGCTTGCCCGTCCGGCGTCGGATACCGGACCGTCTCGCCCTGCTGGCTGTGCACCAACGCCAGTCCCAGCGGGCTTTCGGAGGTCACCGTGATGTCCTCCTCACCGGCCAGGACTTCCTCGGGGATCGCCACGACCTTGTAGGTCTGCGTCGAACCGTCGGCCGAGCGCAGCACCACCTCGGTGCCCGGCGCCACGCCCTGCACATCGATCCCACCGGCCAGCAGGTTCTCCAGCTCGGCGATGCGGTCGTCGATCGTGACGATCTCGTCCCCGCCCTGCAACTCCTGCGAGGCGTCGCCGCTGTCGCCCGGCCCGGCGCTCTGCACCAGCTCGTCCACCAGCCGCTTCCGCCGCTCTCGCAGCGAGCGGATCTCCTCCGCCAACCGCTCCCGGGTGGTCGATTCCGCACCGCCCATCGCCGCTCCTCCCCCGAAGTTTCCGCAGCTCATGCTCAACTTCGCCGACCGGGAGCACAACTCGATCAGCTCACTCCGCGAGCTTCCCGGCGATCTCGGCCAGCGCGGCGGCGATGCTCCCCTCGCAAGCGGCCTTCTCGATCCCGAGCCCGGAGAGCACGCCGGCCCCGGCCTCGTTCTCCAGCAGCGCCAGAAGCACGTGCTCGGTCCCGATGTAGTTGTGCCCGAGCCGCAGGGCCTCCCGGAAGGTCAGCTCCAGCACCTTCTTCGCCGCACCGTCGAACGGAATGAGATGCGGCACCTCGTCGACCGGTTCCGGCAGCGCCCCGAGCATCTCCTGCCGGACGGCGTCGAGCGAAACGCCCTGCGCAACGATGGCCTTGGCGCCCAGCCCGTCGGATTCCGCGAGCAGCCCCAGCACCAAGTGCTCCGGCCGGATCTCGACGTTCCCGGCCTCGCGAGCCTCTTTCTGCGACAGCACCACGACGTTGCGAGCGCGCGGGGTGAACCGGCTGAACCCTTGACTCGGGTCGAGGTCGGAGATCTCGCCCGGCCCCTTCGGCACGAACCGCTTCTGCGCGGCCTGCTTGCTGACGCCCATGCTCTTGCCGATGTCGGTCCAGGAAGCCCCGGACCGCCGAGCCTGATCGACGAAGTGCCCGATCAGATGATCGGCGACCTCTCCGAGGTGCTCCCCAGCAACGACAGCGCTGGAAAGCTGCTCGAGCGCATCGCCGTGCACCTTCTTGATGGCGGCGATCAACTGGTCCAACGAAACGTGGTCGGAAATCTTCACCTCATCCATACGTCAACCATAGGTTGACGTTCATCTGCCGTCAACCGCAAGTTGACGATCACTCGGGAAGTCGCTCCCCCAACGCCCGGGCAAACGCAAGAGCCGCCGGATCAACGGGCTCCTGCTGAGCAGCCGACCTCAGCCAGCCGGCGAGCGGCGCCGCGAGAGCGGGCGAGAAAGCAGCGATCCACCGAGCGCTCTTGGCCCGAGCCTCGGCAACGTGCTCGGTCGACCCACCGCCGAGATCGGCGATCACCTCCGGCCGCGTGGCGAGCAACCCACCAACGCGCCAATCCCCACCGGTGGAAACGGCAGCAAGCCGCTCCAACGCCACCGCAACCTCGACGAGCTCATCCCGCTGCCCCATACCCACATCATCCGCACACCCCGGCCCACCCCCGCACCACCCGGTCGGAACGCACTTGCATCCAGCGAAACTTGCGCTGCCGATCCCAAGCAGGCCCTAGGCTCCACTGATGCAGATCTCGACCTCGGTGCCCTACGACGAGCAGTGCCTGCGTCCCACCTTGCGCTTCCTCGTCAACCGCCAGATGAAGCCCTTCCGCATCCTGGGCGTGGTCTTCCTCGTTCTGGGCGCCGCGATAATCGCGCTCGACCCGACGTCATCCGCCGGATACGGCTTCATCGGCGGCGGCCTGGCGCTGTTGTTCGCGGTCGTCCCGATCATGGTGGCCTCGGGCATGCGCCTCCAGTCCGAAGTGACCAAACAGGGCTATCACCTGTCCCTGACCGACGAATGGGTCCAGATCACCTACCCCCTGGCGGAATCCCGCTTCCGCTGGCAAGGCCTGAACCGAGTAATCGAAACCTCAGAAGCCTGGTACGCGATGTTCGGCAAAGCCCAAGCCCTGACAATCCCCAAAAACGCCCTGACCCCAGAACAGCAGTCGGAGTTCACCGCTTTCGCAGCGAACCTGCCGAAGTAGCGGCGCTGCTCGACGATCCGCTTCCGTTGGCAGCGCTGAGAATCCTGCGCACCATGCCGCCGAAGACCAACCCGTGGAACGGCGCCACCGCCCACCAGTAGAGGTGCCCCAGCAGCCCGCGCGGGATGAACACCGCACGCTGCCGGTAGCATGCACCGCCCTCTGCAGGTTCGACGGACAACTCCAGCCAAGCCCTGCCCGGCACCTTCATCTCGGCGCGCAACCGGAGGAAACGTCCCTCCACCAACTCCTCGACCCGCCACCAGTCCAGTGCGTCACCGATGCGCAGCCGATGCGGATCACGCCGTCCGCGACGGAGCCCGACCCCGCCCAGCAGCCGGTCGATCCACCCCCGAACCGCCCAGGCCAGCGGGAACGAATACCACCCGTTGCGGCCGCCGATGCCTTCGACGACGCGCCAGAGCGCTTCCGGAGACGCGCTGGTGATGCGCTCGCGCACGTCCCGGTAGACGGTGCCGCCGGCCCACTCGGGGTCGGACGGGATCGGCTCCCACGGGGCGCTGACCGGCGACGCGTCCGACCACCGCGTCTCCACTTCGCCGCGCTGGATCTTGCGCAACGCCAACGCGACCGCGTCCCGGAAGCTGGTCGGCCCGCTCTCGGGAGGCGCGATGTGGTCGTCGATGTCGTGCTCGGCGCAGATCGCCTCGTTGATCAGCGATTCGATGAGCGGCATGCCGATGCTGCGCGGCACCGGGGTCACGATGTTGATCCACAGCGAGCTGAGCTTCGGCGACAGAACCCGGACCGGCACCATCAGCCGCCGCGGCAGTCCGGCCACCGCGGCGTAGGTGCGCATCATCTGCGCGTAGGTGAGGACGTCCGGGCCTCCGATGTCGAAGGACCGGTTGACGTCGGAGGGCAGGTCCGCCGCTTCGACCAGGTAGTGCAGCACGTCGCGCACGGCGATCGGCTGGACCCGGTTGCTCACCCACCGCGGCGTGACCATCGCAGGCAGCCGCTCGGTGAGGTACCGCAACATCTCGAAGCTGGCCGAGCCGGATCCGATGATCACCGCTGCCTGCAGGACCGCAGTCGGCACACCGCTGCGCAGCAGCGTCTCCCCCACCTCGGCCCGCGACCGCAGGTGCTCCGACAACTGCCCGGAAGCGGGATGCACGCCCCCGAGGTAGACGATCCGCGACACCCCGGCCTGCTGCGCAGCGCGGCCCGCGACGTTCGCCGCGCGCCGGTCCAGATCGCCGAACCCCTTCTGCTGCAAGGAATGCACCAGGTAGTACAGGACGTCCACGCCCTCGCAAGCGTCCCGCACCGCATCGGCGTCGAGCAGGTCTCCCCGCACCACCTCGACCTGGTCGCGCCACGGCACGTCGCGGAGCTTCTCCGGCGTCCGGACCAAGCAGCGCACCCGGTGCCCGCCGGCGAGCAACCGCGGCACGAGCCGCCCACCCACGTAACCAGTAGCACCGGTCACCAAGCACAACTTCGAACCCTCAGTCCCCATCCGCGCCGGATACCCGAATTCCGCACTGGCCACGCAGAACCCGTTCCACGATCGGGTTGAAAATCTTCGCCCCGAGCGGAAACCGTCCGCGACCTGTGGACGAACAGGAGGTCGCCGCTGAGCTGTCCCTGGCGCTCGGCACGGTCAAGACCCACCTCGGGAGGATCCAGGACGAGCTGCTCCTGCGGAACAGGGTCGAGATCGCGGCCTGAGTGCGGGAGCACGGCATCGTCGCTTGTACCAGCGCGGCGCGCGGTCCGCAGCTTCGCCGACTGATAGCGTCGACCGAATTCCCGTGAGACGAGGGCGAAATCATTGCGCACCGCGATCTGCCTGTTCACCCGCGACCTCCGGGTCCACGACAACCCGGTCCTGCAGCACGCCGCACGGGCTGATCGAGTGGTCCCCCTGTTCGTGCTCGACGAAGCAGTGCTCCGGGGGCCCTTCACCCGGCCGAACCGCACCGCTTTCCTGCTGGACTGCCTCCGAGATCTCCGCAGTTCACTCGGTGAGCTAGGCGGCGGTTTGGTCCTGCGAAACGGCAATCCCGCGACCGAAGTCGCGAATCTGGCGGACGAGGTCGGTGCGACCGAAGTCCACGTGGCCGCAGACGTCAGCGCCTACGCGCACACCCGCGAGGACAGCCTGCGGCACGCCCTGAGCACCCGCGATTGCGCACTGCACGTCCACGACGCCGTGGTGACCGCGCAGCCATCGGGCGACATCGTCCCGGGCGGCAAGGACCACTTCGCCGTGTTCACCCCGTACTTCCGCCGCTGGGCCGCAGCGCCCCTACGGCCGACCGCGGCCGTGCCGGAGGCGTTGCGGATGCCGCGGCTGCGGACGGGGAAGCTGCCCGCCCGCGAGGAGCTCTGCGCCGGCGAGCTGTCGCCGGAGCTGCCGACCGGCGGGGAGTCCGCAGGCCGGCGGCGCGTGCAGCAGTGGTTCGCCGAGGGGATCGCGGATTACGAGCGCGGGCACGACGACCTCGCAGGCGACGCGACGTCACGGCTGTCGCCGTACCTGCACTTCGGCTGCGTGTCCCCGGTCGAACTCGTGAACCGCGCCGGGAACAGCGAACCCGAGCGCGCGTTCGTCCGCCAACTCGCCTGGCGGGACTTCCACCACCAGGTGCTCGCCGCCCGCCCCGCCTCCGGCCACCGCGACTACCGCCCGAGGGGCGATCGGTGGCGCGACGATCCGGAGGCCTTCCGAGCGTGGTGCGACGGCCGCACCGGCATCCCGATCGTCGACGCCGGAATGCGCCAGCTCGCGGCGGAGGGCTGGATGCACAACAGAGCGCGGATGATCACGGCCGGCTTCCTGGCGAAGACGCTCCACCTCGACTGGCGCCTCGGCGCCCAGCACTTCCTCGACCTGCTGGTGGACGGCGACATCGCCAACAACACCATGAACTGGCAGTGGATGGCGGGCACCGGAACCGACACCCGCCCCAACCGCGTCCTCAACCCGGTGCGCCAAGCCGAACGGTACGACCCGGCCGGCGAGTACATCCGCCGCTACGTGCCAGAACTGCGCGACCTGCCCGCGAAAGCCCTGCACGACCCGAAGCGCATCGACCCCTCTGACCTCGACCGGCTCGGCTACCCCGCCCCAATCGTCGACGTCAACGCGGCCAACGCCCAGTTCCGCACCAACCGCGAAAAACCGTGACGGTCAGTCCAACACGACGATCGGCAAGCCCGGAAAATCTCAAAACAAGCGGCTGTCAGAGGTGATCGCTGTTCGCCATCGGTGCGGGAAGACCGCGCGCCCGACGCTGGCGCGCTGCAACCGCAGCACGAATGACGAGGATGAGGCACCACGACCACAGCGCCCCTACCAAGATCAGCGGAAACACGAATAGCGCGCCTTCACCGGCCTCGGCGTTCACCGCCATGCCGATGAAGAGCCCCAACAAGGCGGTCAACATCCCGAACAAGAGCAGGATCCCGCCGGGGGAGAAGACCGCACGCGACGAACTCGTCCGAGACCAGGCCAACCCCGCCTCGGATTTCGTGTAGATCCGCAATTGCCGATCCGTCACGCCCCGCAAAGCCCGAACGTCGTCACCCCGTGCGCGCCGCGCAGCGGCTTCGTCCAAGATCGCCTGGTCGCGCTGTTGCTGAAGGGTGAGCACAGGCCGCACCCGGGGCTGATCCACCACCATCACCGCTGGGTTCGGGTCCTGTGCGATTGGTGGGCGCAGTAGGGTTCGAACCTACGACCCCTTGCTTGTAAGGCAAGTGCTCTTCCGCTGAGCTATGCGCCCTGGGTGGTGGCCGGGCCGGGGGCTCGGCTGATCACCGCCGACACCTTACCCGTGGGGCTGGGCGATCCGGACACCCGGTCGGCCACCTCCAGCGCTGGATCAGGCCGTGAGTTCGGCCAGAGCCTTCTTCCAGACGTTCTGGTCGCGGGCCTCGCCCGGCTGGTTCACCTCGGCGAAGCGGACCTTGCCCTCGGTGTCGATCAGGAACGTGCCGCGGTTGGCCATGCCGGCCGCCTCGTTGAACACGCCGTAGGCCTTGGCGATCTCGCCGTGCGGCCAGAAGTCCGACAGCAGCGGGAAGGTGTAGCCCTCCTTGTCCGCCCACGCCTTCAGCGCGAACGGGGAGTCGACCGACACGCCGAGCACCTGGACGTCGTCGTTCTGGAAATCGCTGAGGTCGTCCCGGACCTGGCAGAGCTCGCCCTGGCAGACTCCGCTGAACGCGAACGGGTAGAAGACCAGCAGGACGTTCTTCTTGCCGCGGAAGTCGGCCAGCGAGACCTTCTCCTTGTTGTAGTCCGGCAGAGTGAAGTCCGGCGCCTGCGCACCGACCTCGACCGTCATGGGCGCACCCTCCTGTTCGACGTGACCTTGTCATCGCCGAACCTACACCGATCAGACGCACGTGGGCACCAATGGAGTCCATCGGCGCCCACGTGCTGGAACTCGTCGATCGTCAGCGCTTGGCCTTGCTCGACCGGTAGGCCAGTCTGGTGGCCTTCCAGCTGTCGCTGACGGTCACGTTGGCCGTCTGGGCCAGGTTCGCCGTCGACGCAGCCTCCGTGATGTCGGCCGGGTCGACCGATCCATCCCGGCCGGTCTTCGGGGTCAGCACCCAGATGACCCCATCGTCGGACAGCGGCGTCATGACGTCGAGAAGCGTGTCCGTCAGGTCGCCGTCGTCTTCGCGCCACCACAGCAGCACGACATCGACCACTTCGTCGGCATCCTCGTCGAGGAGTTCGCTCCCGCAACGCTCCTCGATCGCGGCCCGGACATCATCGTCGACATCCTCTTCCCAGCCGATTTCCTGAACAACCATCTCGGGCTCGATGTCGAGCCTCTCGGCGACGTCGGCTTCGCCTTTACCGGCGTCTCCCGCGGCGACCACGGTTTGCTCACTCCTCCAATGCGCAGGTGCGACACCCACATGGTGCCGCACGTCTTCCAGATATGGCCGATAGCGAACACTGCCAACCGCCATCGGCGCAACTGCTGGCGGCGCGACACGCCGCAGCAGCGGTCAGGCCATGACTGTAGACCTGGAAATCCACCACCAAAAGCCTGGTTCGCGGCACGGCCGCCGCAGGCGTGCGCATCGGTGGCCGAAATGGGGGACGATGACAGTGTTCGAAGTCACTGTTCGAACACCCCGCCACCGCCACGACGCAGTCGAGGAGTTCCCTTTGTCCCCGCTCAACAACGACTCCGGTGCCGTCCCCACCCAGCGGGTTCGGGTCATCCGGGACGGTCTCGCCTCCCACCTGCCGGACATCGATCCGGAGGAGACCCAGGAGTGGCTGCAGTCCTTCGACTCGGTGCTGTCGGGCCACGGGCAGCAACGGGCGCGCTACCTGATGCTCCGGCTGCTGCAGCGAGCCCGCGAGAGCGGCGTCGGCGTCCCGTCGCTGACCAGCACCGACTACGTCAACAGCATCGCCACCGAGCAGGAACCGTGGTTCCCCGGCGACGAGGAGACCGAACGCCGCTACCGGGCCTGGATGCGGTGGAACGCGGCGATGATGGTGCACCGCGCGCAGCGGCCGGGTGTTGGCGTGGGCGGCCACATCTCGTCGTTCGCGTCCTCGGCCAGCCTCTACGAGGTCGGGTTCAACTGGTTCTTCCGCGGCAAGGACCACCCGGGCGGCGGTGACCACCTCTACATCCAGGGCCACGCCTCCCCCGGCATCTACGCCCGCGCCTTCCTCGAAGGCCGGCTGTCCGCCGATCAGCTCGACGGATTCCGCCAGGAGTACTCGCACGCCGGTCCGGGCGGCGGATTGCCGTCCTACCCGCACCCTCGGCTGATGCAGGACTTCTGGGAGTTCCCCACCGTTTCCATGGGCCTGGGCCCGATGAACGCGATCTACCAGGCCCGGTTCGACCGCTACCTGCACGATCGCGGCATCAAGGACACCAGCCAGCAGCGGGTGTGGGCGTTCCTCGGCGACGGCGAGATGAACGAACCCGAATCGCGCGGACTGCTCCAGGTGGCCGCCAACGACGGGCTGGACAACCTCACCTTCGTGATCAACTGCAACCTGCAGCAGCTGGACGGGCCGGTGCGCGGCAACGGCAAGATCATCCAGGAGCTGGAGGCGTTCTTCCGCGGCGCCGGGTGGAACGTGATCAAGGTGATCTGGGGCCGCGAGTGGGACGCGCTGCTGCACGCCGACCGCGACGGCGCGCTGGTCAACCTGATGAACACCACCCCGGACGGCGACTACCAGACCTACAAGGCCAACGACGGGGCGTTCGTCCGGGAGCACTTCTTCGGTCGCGATCCGCGCACCAAGGACATGGTCAAGCACCTCTCCGATGACGAAATCTGGGGCCTGCGCCGCGGCGGGCACGACTACCGCAAGATCTACGCGGCCTACAAGGCGGCCACCGAGCACCACGGCCAGCCGACCGTCATCCTGGCCAAGACGATCAAGGGCTACGGCCTCGGCCCGCACTTCGAGGGCCGCAACGCCACCCACCAGATGAAGAAGCTGACCCTGGACGACCTGAAGCTGTTCCGGGACAGCTTGCGGATCCCGATCTCCGACGACCAGCTCGACCCCTACCTGCCGCCGTACTACCACCCCGGCAAGAAGTCGCCGGAGGTCCAGTACCTGCAGGACCGGCGTCGTCAGCTGGGCGGGTACCTGCCGGAGCGGCGGGTCAAGTCCAAGCCGCTGGTGCTGCCCGGCGACAAGGTCTACGAGGTGATCAAGCGGGGTTCGGGCAAGCAGGAGGTCGCCACCACGATGGCGTTCGTCCGGCTGCTCAAGGACCTCGCCAAGGACCCCGAGATCGGGCCGCGGATCGTGCCGATCATCCCGGACGAGGCGCGGACGTTCGGCATGGACTCGATGTTCCCGTTGCAGAAGATCTACAACCCGCTCGGCCAGCTCTACACGCCGGTGGACTACCAGCTGATGCTGGCCTACCGGGAGAGCGAGCAGGGGCAGATCCTGCACGAGGGCATCAACGAGGCCGGGTCGACCTCGTCGTTCACCGCGGCGGGCACCAGCTACGCCACGCACGGCGAGCCGATGATCCCGATCTACATCTTCTACTCGATGTTCGGCTTCCAACGCACCGGTGACGGATTCTGGGCCGCCGCCGACCAGATGGCCCGCGGGTTCGTGCTCGGCGCGACTGCCGGGCGAACCACGCTGACCGGTGAGGGCCTGCAGCACGCCGACGGGCACTCGCATCTGATCGCGGCGACGAACCCGGCGGTGGTCGCCTACGACCCGGCGTGGGCGTTCGAGGTGGCGCACATCGTCAAGGACGGCCTGCGGCGGATGTACGGCGAGGACGCCGAGAACGTCTTCTACTACCTGACCATCTACAACGAGCCGTACCAGCAGCCGGCCGAGCCGTCCGGTCTGGACGTCGACGGGCTGCTGCGCGGCCTGTACCGCTACCAGGTCGCTCCCGGCGGGGCGGGACCGAAGGCCCAGATCCTCACCTCGGGCGTGACCATGCCGCTGGCGCTGAAGGCGCAGCAGATGCTCGCCGAGGAGTGGGGCGTGCAGGCCGATGTGTGGTCGGCGACGTCCTGGTCGCAGCTGCGGCGCGAAGCCGAGGCCGCGGACCGGCACAACCTGCTGCACCCGGAGGCCGAACCGCAGGTGCCGCACGTGACGCGAGCGCTGTCGCAGGCCGAAGGGCCGGTCGTCGCGGTCAGCGACTGGATGCGCGCGGTGCCGGACCTGATCCGGCCGTGGGTGCCGGGCCACATGGTGAGCCTGGGCGCGGACGGGTTCGGGTTCTCCGACACCCGCCCGGCCGCGCGACGGGTGTTCCTGGTCGACGCGGAGTCCACTGTGGTCGCGACGCTGGCCGCACTGGCGCGCGTCGGCCAGGTGGACAAGTCCGAGGTGGTCGAGGCGACCCGCCGCTACCGCCTGGACGACGTCAAGGCCGCCGGACCGCAGACGTCGGACTCCGGCGTCGCCTGATCGAGTTCGAGGGCCCCTCCGACCGGCTGAGCCGGTCGGAGGGACGTCGGTGCCACCGCTACCGCACGGCGGATAGAGGCGGCGGTGGAAGCCGCCTATGCCGAAGGTGCCGTCCGACTGCGTCCGGACGGCACCCCCGAATGCGGCACCGAAGGTGCCACCAAAGCCGTCATCGACCGGCTCTGACGGAACATCGACCGGCTCAGCAGGACACCGGTTGTCCTTCGGCGATGTGGAACTGTGCGCGGGAGTCGAGCAGCAGGGCGACCAGCGAGCGGGCCTCTTGGCGCATCAGCACCACTCGCCCGCCGTCCGGGCTGGGCGTGCTGCGCACGCCGTGCAGGTCGAGCTTGTCGCGCACCGCACCAAACTGGTCAGCCGTCAGGCGGTACGCGCACGGCGGGTTCTCGTCGACCTGGCCCGGAGGCTCGTTGTCCGCACCGCTGAAGTAGATCGGCCCCTGGTCGCGCAGACCGGCTTGCCGGGCATGGGCGGTCGCGGTCGCGATCTCGCCGCGGCGCTCGGACATCATCCGCAGCGTGGCCGCGACCCCGGCGAGTTGGGAGTCGACGCGGCGGCGGTTGTTCACCGCCGGATCGGCCTTCTCCTCGTCGGTCAGCGGGTCGACACGGGTCTCCACCAGCAGACCGAGGGCGTTCTTGACGCCTATGGTGTTGCGCAAGATCCGCTCCTGCCCGTCGCCGGCGACCTGCTCGATCGGCTCACCGGTCTCCGGGTCCGTCCAGATGCCGTAGATGCCGGTGGAGAACCCGGCGTCCTCGACCGCGGGCCGGACGTACTCCTCGGACAACCTCTCCGACTCACCGTGCACGCCTTCGGCGGCGTTGAGGTTGCGCGGCCACAGCGCGAGGAAGTCCTTCACGTAGTACGGCGGTTTGGCGCCGTATTCGTGCAGGTCGTGCAGCACATCGGGTCGCTCGTCGCGGATCACCTCCGCCACGGCCTGCGCTTCCAGCGAGTCCAACGCGATGTGGTCGCGGTTGATGTCCACGCCATCGGCGTTGCCGCGGGTGTTGGCGACGTTGCCGTCCGGGTTGACGTTCGGCACGAACAGGACGCTCGTCGTGCTCAGGAACTTGCGCACCTCCGGGTCTTCGGACAAACCGAGATCGCGGATGGTGCTCAGGCAGGCCTCACGACCGGAGGGCTCGTTGCCGTGCTGCGAACAGGTGAACAGCACTGCGGCGCGCGCTCCCGGGGCGCCGACGTGGACCAGCCGCAGCGGGCGGTCCTGCGAGGTCTTGCCGATCTGCTCGACCGAAACCTGCTTGCTGGCCTCGTCAACGGCCTGCAGGAACTCGGTCTCCTCCTCCGGTGTCGTCCACCGGCTGCCATCGGTCTGCTCGAAACCCGTTGTCGGTGCAGCGGTCCGCTCCAGCGCGGACGCCATCGGCGTCACCAGCAGAGCACTGACCGCCATCGGAACTACCGCGCTGCGCGCGAGACGCCCCATTTCGACCCCTCTCGGCGATGTGCGACCACCTCGCATCCACCATCGCCGAACATCGGAAGTCAAGCGGTGAAGGCACCTTCGAGTAACCCAGACGGTGCCCTTCGCCACGTCAGACCTCGACGGCGACGCTCTGCTGAGCGCGCTGCACGCGGGCCGTGCGGTTCCAGCTCCACCAGCCGTGGATCACAAGGGCCGCGAAGATCACGTAGATCGCCGCGCTGAAGTGCAGGCCGGACGCGATCTGCAGCGGGACGCCCACCGCGTCCACGGCCAACCAGACCAGCCAGAACTCGACGAGACCGCGGCCCTGCGCCCAGAACGCGACCAGGGTGCCGATGAAGATCCAGGAGTCCGGCCACGGCGCCCACGAGGCCTCCAGCGCGGACAGCAGCAGCGCGAACGCGGATGTGCCGATGGCCAGCGCGCCGACCAGCACGAGCCGCTCCACAGCGGAGGCCTTGCGCACCACGACGCCGAAGACGGGGTCGCTGCGGCGGTTCCACGCCCACCAGCCGTAGACGGAGATCAGCAGGATCATCACCTGCCGGATGGCCAACCCGCCCAGGTGCGCCGAGGCGTAGACGGCGAACAGCAGCACCGTCGCCGAGACCTGCACCGGCCAGGTCGCCAGTGTCCTGCGCTGGGCGAGGAAGACCACTGCCAGAGCGCACAGCTGCCCGACGAGTTCCGCCCACGAGATCTGCTGGCCCAGCACGGTGATCCCGTTGCCTAGCACCCATTCCGCGACAGTCTGCACGCCCGCTCCTCCCACCAGCGACGTGCACACCGGGGTATGCGGGCAGCCCGGAGCGGACACCTGTCGACACCGACAGTCCTACCCCGGTCAACCCGTGCGCTGCCTCTCATCCGGACTTTCACCGTCGGTTCCGGAGTTCCACCGGATCGGCCGACACCTCGCTGGGCGAGACGCCGGTTCGCGGACTGTTACCGCCGGTTCGGATTTTCACCGAGCCCCGGAGCGCACGACTTCGTTCGTTCTGCGCAACATCGTGCGCCTGCTGATCTGTTCCTGCGCCAATACGTGGGCCGCATCACACCAACTCCTGGCACGGAAACGACGGTGTGAGCAACGCCTCGGATGGCCGATCGAACAGGCGTGCAGTCGCCGGTAGACTCGATCACCAGCTCGAGGAGGGGACGCTGGATGAATGACACCGATCACGCCATCCTCAAGTTCGAGCTCGAGCACTGGCAGTACCAGGGCAACAAGGAACGGGTCATTCAGGAGCGCTTCGGGTTCTCCCCGAACCGCTACTACCAGCGGCTGAACCGGCTGCTGGACGAACCCGAAGCCCTGAAGCAGCAGCCCGCGCTGGTCAAGCGCCTGCTGGATCAACGCGACAAGCGCGCCCAACGCCGCACAGTCCGGGACGCCTGATCCGCTGGGCGGCTCCCAAATTTCCCTAAAATTGGAGACCTGCCGCAACGACCGGCGGAGCGTCCAGGGGTCTTCCGAATTTCCCTGAACTTGGGCGGCTGATCGCCTCGGCGGGCCGCTTCTGCACCGGATTCCTACTGCTGGGGTTGCTGGGCAGCGTGCTGTTCCGGGGTGAGCTGGCGGTCTTGCTGGATTCGGACCAGCTCCGCCAACAGCGGTGCTGCCTGCTCCGGCGGCATCGCCTGGAACGCCTTCTTGATCGCCTCCGGGTCCGCGGCACCCGCCTGCCCCGGGATCTCCGGTGCTTGCTGCTTGGCCACCACGGTGTTCACCAGATCGACGAGCATCGCGACGACGGTGCGCGGCCCGACCTCGGTGTGCCAGCCCTGGATCTCGCCGTTCGGTCCGCGCGGGCCGAGCAGCTCCTGCTCCAGTCGTCGGAGGATCGCGTCCTGGTTCGGGGTCATCTGGTCCTCCCGGTCCTTGTTCCCGAGATCGGCGCGGAACCGGTCCATGTCGACGTGACCGGGGTCGATCTTGCCGGTGACGCTGGTTTCCTTGTGGCCGCGCGCGGCGTCCATCGGGCGGCCCAGGTGATCGAGCACCGCGCGGGTCGCCTTCAGCGCCGCCGAGTACTGCTCGGGGCTCGGCCCCTGGTCAACGCCGTCGTAGTCCCACTCGAAGCCGACGTAGAGGGTGTTGCCGTCGCCTTCCGGGTTGGGGCCGGAGGCCTTCGCCTCGCCCGCGTGGTTGGCGCGGCCGGCGGCGATCATGTGCACCACCCCGTCGAAGCCGATCACCGCGTGGCAGAGCGGTCCGGCGAGGTCGGGGCGGCCGTCGATGCAGAGTTGAACGCTGGGTGCTGGGTCTTCACGAGAAGCAGGCGTGGCGGTGTGGTGCTCGAGCACGCCGACCGGTGCTGGCTGCGGCCCCGAGGTGGCGGTGCGCTCCCGCCAGCCGTCGGTTTCGACCACCGTCAGCCCGGCCGCGCGCAGCGCGTCCGCCAGCCAGACGAGGGGCAATGCCAACCTGATCACTCTCCTGGCTTGATCTGTTCCCCCATGGTGTCGCCATCGAATCCGAGCGACCACGGCCAAGTGCGTGAAAATGGTCGAGACCCACCCAACGGGTGAGTCTCGAACATTCAGCTGTCCGGCGGATCAGAGTCCGCTGGTGTGCGGATTCGCCGGCTCCGCGGCCGGCGCCGCGCCGTTCTTATTGGTCCCGTTGGTGGTGCTGAACTGCGCTTCCACGCCGGTCAGCCACTTCCCCCAGCGCTGCTGCATCGGTCCGATCAGGCCACCGCCGACGCCGACGCCGATCACGCCGCCGATGGTGGCCAGCACGGTCACAGGATCGGGGTCGTCACGGTGAGCGCGATGCCCACCTGGTTCAGCGCGGCGATCACGCCGAGGGCGACGAGAGCAGCCGGTTGAACCCGAGCCGCACGAAGAGCACCTGAATGGCCTTCGAAATCGCCTTGGCGATCAGCCACCCGATGAGCAGGACGATCAGGAACATGAAGAGCTTTGGCACGAATGTGGCGATGGCGGCCCATGCCTGGGCCAGCCCTGTTCGCAAGTATCCACGATTTCACCTCGGAAAAGCCGACGGGCGACGTTAGTGGATGATCGTTTCCCCTAGTCGGCGAATCGACAACCCGAAAGCCCGCCCCGAAAGAGGAATTGAATCCCCGAATGGATTAAACAAAATCACCCCGGGTCAGCACAGGCAGGAATGTGAGCCCGCCCGCACCGGCGAACCGGTGCCCGCCGCCGCTGATCGACGGCGTGCGATTCTGGAGTCATGAGTGCCGAACGCGCAGGTGAGCGGGATACCGGTACGCAGCGGCAGATATCGGCGGCCACGCTCCGCCGTCTGGAACGCGCTTCGGGTGGGCTGGCCGGGTCCAGCATCAGCGCGATGGAGCAGCGGCTGCCGTGGTTCCGTCGGTTGCCCGCCGACCAGCGCGCCAGCGTGCTGCTGGTGACCCAGACCGGCGTGACCAACTTCGTGGCCTGGCTGCAGGACCCGACCGAGGCGATCCGGCTGACCGCCGAGGCCTTCCGCGCCGCCCCGCGCGACCTGTCCCGCTGGGTCAGCCTGCGGCAGACCCTGGAGCTGGTGCGGGTTGCGATCGACGTGTTCGAGCAGCAGCTCCCGGAGCTGGCCGACGAGCAGTACGAACGCACCCTGCTGACCGAGTCGATCCTGCGCTACACCCGCGAGATCGCCTTCGCCGCCGCGACGTCCTACGCAGCTGCCGCCGAGGCGCGCGGTGCGTGGGACGCGCGACTGGAGGCGCTGGTCGTCGACGGGATCGTGCGTGGCGATGCCGAGGAATCGCTGCTGTCGCGCGCCGCGGCGCTGGGCTGGGAGCCCTCCTCGGAGGCGACCGTGCTGGTCGGCAATGCCCCGTCCGATGACCCGCCGACCATCGTCTACCAGGTGCGCAGCCGCGCGGCGCGGGTCGGCTGCCCGGTGCTGCTCGGCGTGCAGGGCTCCCGGCTGGTGCTCGTCTTCGGCAGCACCGACGACGGGCGCTCCACCCAGGAGACGGCGCTGCGGCTGACCGAGGCGTTCGACGACGGTCCGGTGGTCATCGGACCGACCGCGCCGAGCCTGGGCGAGGCGCACCGCTCAGCCGCGGACGCGCTGTCCGCACTGCGGGCTGTGGTCGCCTGGCCGACCGCACCGCGCCCGGTGCCCTCCGGCGACCTGCTGCCAGAACGGGCGCTGGCCGGCGACCCGGAGGCCGAGCGGCAGCTGGTCGAGCGGATCGTGCTGCCGCTGGTGGACGCCGGCGGCTCGCTGATGGAGACCGTCGACACCTACCTCGAGGTCGGCGGGGTGCTGGAGAACTGCGCGCGGCAGCTGTACGTGCACCCCAACACCGTCCGGTACCGGCTGCGCAGGGTGGCGGAACTCACCGGTCGCACGCCCTCCAACGCCCGCGACGCGCACGTGCTTCGGGTGGGGTTGGCGGTCGGCAGGCTGGCCAAGGCGCACGGCCTCTGGTGACATCGCGGTCACGCCCGGTACCAGGGGTTTACCGCCGTTGACCGGCTGATCACCGACCGGACACGGCCGACAACGATTCACCTACCCATCGGGCCGGGCGCGTTCGCCGCTTGTAGACACCCCACAACTTTGCGGTCAGGACTTCGTCCGTCCCGGCATCACTCCGATCGCACCGCGGCGTGTTCAGTAGCAAGGGTGATCGCGCTTCTTGCCCCTGGACAGGGGTCCCAGACCCCAGGGATGTTCAACCCGTGGCTAGAGCTGGACGGTGTCGCCGAGCGCCTCGGCAGCTGGTCCGAGCTGACCGGCCTGGACCTGATCCGACTCGGCACCACTGCGGAGGCCGAGGAGATCAAGGACACCGCGGTCACCCAGCCGCTGGTGGTGGCGCTGTCGCTGATCGCCGCCGAGGAGCTGCGCCGCCGCGTAACCGTGCCGGAGGGCACCCCGGTCGCCGGGCACTCCGTCGGCGAGCTGGCCGCCGCAGCGGTCGCCGGTGCGCTTAGCTCCGATGACGCGGTGGCGCTGGCCGCAGTCCGCGGCCGGGAGATGGCTGCGGCGTGCGCGCTGGAGCCGACCGGCATGTCCGCGGTGCTCGGTGGCGAAGCCGACGACGTGGTGACCCACCTGGAGCACCTCGGCCTGGACCCGGCCAACCGCAACGGCGCAGGTCAGATCGTGGCCGCCGGACGTCTGCCCGCGCTCGAGCAGCTCGCCGCCGAACCGCCCGCTGGGGCCCGCGTCCGGCCGCTGCCGGTCGCCGGTGCTTTCCACACCCGCTTCATGGCGCCCGCGCAGGACACCCTGGCCAAGCACGCCGAGCAGGTCAGCGCGAACGGCGCTGCGCTGCCGCTGCTGTCCAACGCCGACGGCGCGGTCGTCACCGACGCGGCCGAGATCGTGCGCCGCCTGGTCTCCCAGGTGACGAGCCCGGTCCGCTGGGACAGCTGCATGGCGACGCTGGCCGAGCAAGGTGTCCAGGCCGTCGTGGAGCTCCCGCCCGCAGGCACCCTCAGCGGCCTGGTGCGCCGCGAACTCAAGGGCGTCAAGACCGTCGCTCTGAAGACCCCCGCCGACCTGGACAAGGTCGCCGAACTGCTCGGGAGCGACGAGTGACCAAGCCCCGCATCGCCCAGAACGCCACCCCGGCGGGCACCCGCCTGCTCGGCTTCGGCAGCGCCCAGGGCAACAGGATCGTCACCAACCACGACATCGCCAAGCTGGTCGACACCAACGACGAGTGGATCCGCCAGCGCGTCGGGATCATCCACCGCCGCCTCGGCGACGAGAACCAGACCGTGGTGAACATGGCCGTCGAGTCCGGTTCCAAGGCCGTCGCCGACGCAGGTCTGACTCCCGCCGACATCGACCAGGTGATCGTGGCGACCTGCACCATGCCAGGCGGCATTCCCAACGCCGCGGCCCAGGTCGCCGACCAGATCGGCATCAAGGCCCCGGGTGCCTTCGACGTCAACGTCGCCTGCGCCGGGTTCGTCTACGCGCTGTCCGTCGCCTCGGACGCGGTTCGCGCCGGTTCTGCCCGGAACGTGCTGGTGATCGGTGCCGAGCGGTTCCAGGAGTGGATCGACTGGGAGGACCGCGTGAACTGCATCATCTTCGCCGACGGCGCGGGTGCGACCGTGGTCGGTCCGTCCGACGAGCCCGAGATCGGCCCCAGCACGCTGGGCACCGCCGGTGACCTGGTCGACACCATCTACCTGCGCGACAACAAGTACATCTACCAGGAAGGCCAGGCGGTCTTCCGGTGGGCGACCACCCAGATCGCTCCGGTCGCGGCTCGTGCGGTCGAAGCCGCTGGTCTGCAGCTGTCCGATGTGGACGTCCTGGTGCCACACCAGGCGAACCTGCGGATCGTGGAGGCCATCGCCAAGAAGCTGCAGAGCCAGGGTGCGCGTGAAGACCTCGTGCTCGCGCGTGACATCGTCTACTCGGGCAACACGTCGTCCGCGTCCATCCCGCTGGCCATCGACCACATGCGGGGTGCTGGGGAGATCTCCAGCGGGGACGTGATGCTGCTCGTGGGCTTCGGGGCCGGGCTGTCGTACTCCGCCCAGGTCGCCGTCTGCCCCTGACACCCAGCTGCCGCGGGCCGCAGGTCGGCGGTGAGGAACGCAAGTACCAGGAAGGAAACATCCGTGTCCAACGAGGAAATCACCAAGGGTCTGGCCGGCATCGTCGAAGAGGTCGCCGGTGTCGACGCCGCTGACGTGTCCGTCGACAAGTCCTTCGTCGACGACCTGGACATCGACTCGCTGTCCATGGTCGAGATCGCCGTGCAGGCCGAGGACAAGTTCGGTGTGAAGATCCCGGACGACGAGCTGGCCAACCTCAAGACCGTCGGTGATGCGGTGGACTACATCGCCAAGAACGCATGACGACCGAAGTCGTCATCACCGGGCTGGGCGCGACGACGCCGCTGGGCGGCGACGTCGCGTCCACTTGGGACGGGTTGCTGACCGGCGCGACCGGCATCAAGCGCCTCGAGGAGGAGTGGCTCGACCGCTTCGAGCTGCCCGCCAAGATCGGCGCGCCGCTGGCGGTGGAGCCGGCTGACGTCCTGCCGCGCGTGCAGCTGCGACGGATGGACCGCTGCGAGGCGATCGCCATCATCGCCGCCCGCGAAGCGTGGGCGGACGCCGGTTTCGAGCGACCCACCGACGAGTCCGAGTCGGTCGACCCGGATCGGCTCGGGGTGGCGCTGGGCACCGGCATCGGCGGCCCGCTGACGCTGCTGCAGCAGGACGACCTGCTGGAGGAGCACGGGCTGCGGAAGGTCTCGCCGCTGACCGTCCCGATGCTGATGCCCAACGGTCCGGCCGCGATGGTCAGCCTGGACCTGCGGGCCCGCGCCGGGGTGCACTCCCCCGCGTCGGCCTGCGCCTCGGGCGCCGAAGGCCTGGCCAAGGGCTTCGACATGATCCAGCAGGGGCACGCCGACGTGGTGGTCGCCGGTGGCGCGGAGTCCTGCATCCACCCGGTCACCATCGCCGGGTTCGCCCAGGCCCGGACCCTGAGCACCCGCAACGACGACCCGGACCGGGCTTCCCGCCCGTTCGACGTCGACCGCGACGGGTTCGTGATGGGCGAGGGCGCCGGAGTGGTCGTCCTGGAGAGCGCGGAGCACGCCAAGGCGCGCGGCGCGCGGATCTACGCCCGGTTGGCGGGTGTGGGCATCACCTCCGACGCCTACCACATCACCGGCAGCCCGCCGGACGGTCGCGGCCAGATCGCGGCGATGCGCAAGGCGATGAACACCGGCGGCCTGGAGCCGTCGGACATCGGGCACGTCAACGCGCACGCGACGTCGACCGTGGTCGGCGACATCGGCGAGGCCAACTCGGTGCGCAACGCCATCGGCGAGGGCGCTGTGGTGACTGCGCCGAAGGGCTCCCTCGGCCACCTGGTCGGCGGCGCCGGCGCGGTGGAGAGCATCGCGACGATCCTCTCGCTGCAGAGCGGTGTCATCCCGGCTACTCGGAACCTCGAGAAGCTCGACCCGAAGGTCGAGGTGGACGTGGTCGCCGACAAGCCGCGGCACGTGGAGCAGACCGCTGCGATCAACAACGCCTTCGGCTTCGGCGGGCACAACGTGGCCCTCGCCTTCACCAAGGCCTGACGCAGACTCGACGAGGCGGGCTGAGCACTGCTCAGCCCGCCTTCTGCTTTCCACGGCAGGCCTCGAGTTTCTGCAGTTTCAATTGAAACTGTGGATCTCCGTGCCTGGGGATCACAGTTTCAATTGAAACTGTGGTTCCCGGTGCTCAGGTGAGCGGGTTCCAGACACCGGTGAAAGCGGTTCGGCACCAGCCCGCAGGAGTACCGCCGGCGCGAGTCACCCGTCGCAGGGCTCGCGCAGGGCGCTGTTGGGCAACTTGCTGGTGTCCAGGCGCAGTGACTGCCCCGAGTCGTCGACGACCATCGGGTACACCAGGTTCCAGTCCAAGCACCCCACCGGCATGTCCGGCGGCGCGGCGTCGGGCGCCTGGTAGCTCTTGAAGGTCAGCAGCGCCAGCAGCGATCCGTCCGGACCGGGGTCGATCCGGTGCACGACGATGTCGAGGTCATCGGTGGTGCCGTAGGCGCTGATCCACTTGGCCTTGGGCAGCTCGTCCCACTTGCTCCGGACCACTGTGGACTTCCACAGGTCGTAGTTGCGGGTGTTGATCGACCGGAAGTGGGCGTCCAGCAACCGCTGGACCTCCCGCTGATCGGGGTGCTCGAGCGCGCCCGGCGTGTAGACCACGCCCTCCGGACTCTCGACCGACTGGACCTCAGCATCCGCCGGCTGGTCCGCTTGCAGCTGCGCCGACTCGCGGTAGTACGTCTCGGCGAGCACCACCCCGCCACCGGCACCGGCCAGCAGCGCGAGAACCGAGACAGGAAGACCCCACTTCACCCAAGAGCGCACGACCACAAGCTTCGCACAACCCGATCAGGGCCGAGACCGGTTCCGATCGGATCGGTGCTCAGCCGACGCGGTGCAGCCAGGTGACCGGGGCGCCGTCTCCAGCTCGGCGGAACGGTTCGAGCGCGTCGTCCCACGCCGCGCCCAGCAGCTGCTCCACGCGGTGCGCGAACGCTTCCGACCCCTTGACGTTGGCCGCGAGGGTGCGCAGCTGGTCCTCGCTGACCACGATGTCGCCGTTGGCGCTCGTGCTGGCACGCCACAGGCCCAGTCCGGGGGCGTGGCAGAAGCGCTGCCCGTCCATCCCGGGACTGGGATCTTCGGTGATTTCGAAGCGCAGCATCGGCCACGCTCGCAGCGCGGTCACCAAGTGCGCGCCAGTACCCGGCTCACCTGTCCAGTTGCACTCCGCGCGGAGTTGCCCTGGGGCTGCCGGTTGTGCCGTCCAGCGGAGTTCCGTCCGCATGCCGAGTGCGCCAGAGATCGCCCACTCGACATGCGGGCAGACCGCAGACGGCGACGAGTGGACGTAGACCACACCAGCGGTGTGGTTACGGTCGCTGCCACGGGTGCTCACTGCTGACCTCCGCTGTTCGACGAGGGACGTCTTCCCCTACGACCTCGCGAACCCGACGATCACCAGATTGCGGCGCCATTCTGCAACGCCCGTCGTGCGCCGCGCCACCAGAACACCGCATTCAGCTGAGCCCCACGGCGGTTCGAGTCGCGGGCGTCCGACCGGCGCACGCTGCTCCGATCAGGCGTAACCGCAGATCCCGGCGGTCTCCTCGAGTTCCGGCAGCGCTCGGTGGCAGCACCGGAGCAACGTCGACCACGTGGCGGATACCACTCGATTGGACGAATCTTGAATCTCCGCGACACCCACTGGATCACCCGACTAACGTCTGGGACGCGAACAGGTGCGCGCTCGCCGGACTGCGGGATGGGAGTTCCTCATGCGACATGTGCGGCTCGGTGCGGATCCGACCGAGGTCGGCGCCGACATCCGGGCGGCCATCTCCGCGTGGGGTGCTGGCAGCTCGGTTCTGGGCGGTGCCGCCGTGTTCGGCGCCCGACCGCCGGGCGCTCCCCGTCCGCTGGATGCGGTGATAGTGCTGCCGCGCGGCATCGTCGTGGTGCTCGGGGTGGATCTGGCCGAACCGGCGCTGAAGGTCGAAGCCCCGCTGCAGACACCGTGGACTGTGGACGGTTGGCCGCTGGTTCGCGCGGAAGGCGCGGTCAACCCCGGGTTGGAAGGTCTCGAGTCCGCCGCGGCGTTGGCGCGCAGCTTGCAGTCCCGCGGGCTGGAACCGCTGCCGGTCGCCGCCGTCGTGGTCGTCGGCCCGTACGCCGGGCAGGTCACCCAGCCGACCACCGACCTGCACCGCGGCGTCCGGGTGGTCTCGCCGAACACCACCGCGATCCTCGCTGCCGCCCGTGAGCTGGCCAACTACGAGCGGTCCTGCCCGGTCGAACCAGCTCAGCAGTTGCTGCAGGTGCTCGCCGGGAACAGTCCGATCAGCCCCGACGAGCTCGTCGAGGAGGGCTTCCCGGAATCGCCGGTGATCGATCTGGCCACGGCGGACACGATGCTGATCCCGAAGCTCACCGAACCGTCGGCCGCGCGCCGGATCTCCCGGCGCACCGGGCTGATCGCGGCCGCGTCGGTGCTGGTCGTGCTGTGCGGCACGCTGATCGCGTGGTTGGTGGTCGGCGGCTCGGCCGCCGAGCCGCCGCAGCCCGCCGCAGCGGTCCAGCGGGTCGACGGCGTGGAGTTCGCGCAGCGGGTGACCGATCGAGAGCAGACCTGCGCCCCGCACGCCTTCGGCGACGTCCAGCAATGGTTCGAGCAGCAGCCCTGCCGGAACCTGACCCGCGCGGTGTTCGACACCGAGGTGTCCGGCCGACCGGCCGCGATGTCGGTTGCCATCGTCGAGCTGCCGGACGAGCAGGCTGCGGGCGAACTCCGGGCGCTGGCCGACGAACCCGGCACCGGCGGGGTCACCGACCTGGTGGCCGAGGGCCGGGGTTGGCCGGGCGGACCGGAGAGCTTCGACGACGCCGCGCAGGTCGTGCAGCAGAGCGGGAACGAAGTCCGAATCGTGCAAACCATCTGGCGGCACCGCGATTCCACCCCGGAGGACGTGGGTCTGCGCGCCTTGGCCGAGCGCGGCCTGCGCCTCACTCCCCGCCCTTGAGCTCCGGTTCGCGGGCTTCTGCGGCTTCTGCGGGCGTTGCCTGCTCGGGGATGCGGGAGTCGGGGAAGAGACGGCGCGGGGGTTTCGTAACGTATGGGCTGCCCAGCCGGTTGAGGAAGAAGGCCGGGGCGAACAGCGGCACCACAGCGGACAGCGCCGCCGCCGTGACCCCCGCGCGCACGACGTCGCGGGGAAGCAGCACCACGTGCCGGTCGACGAACCGTCCGCCGGTCAGCGCCGCCACCCACAGCACGACCACAAAGCAGACCATCGTCGCCACGGCCAGCAACACCGCGGGCTGGTAGCCGAGGCGTTCCGCACCGATCATCACCGCGACCCAGCCGAGCAGCGCGGGCACCTGGCCGCGCTCGGTGGTCGCCGCCCACAACAGACCGCCGAGCACCGCGAGCGCGCCGCCACCGCTCTGCCACGCCGCCGACAGGCGCTCGGCCCACTCACCGGTGGTCATGCCCAGTCGCGTGACGAAGTGGCCGAGGACCTCCAGCGCGCTCGGGCTCTCCTCCGCGAGGACGAACTGGCCGAGGATCCAGACCAGTGCCCAAAGCGACACGGCGAACGCGAGCACCTGCTGCCACCGGGGGCGGTCCAGCGCTGCTCGGTACAACCGCGCCAGTTCCTCTTGTCGCGCTTGCACATCCACCCCTGTCGTCGGTGTCGGCGGCGGAACCGATGGTCGGTCAGCGATGATCGGGCGACCGGGTATTGATCAGAACAGGGGCGTGTCCGGATCGCGGAGCGTGATCAGCTCCAGAACGTGCCCGGTCCGTCGACACAGGCCCCGTCGGCACTGCACGCCGGTGGGATCGGACGCACCTCGGAACCGTCCACCAGCCACTGCCCGTGACCGCTGGTGGAGACCAGGAACCGACCCAGCGGATCGGCGGACAACCGGGCAGTACCCGCGGCCAGCTCCGGGGCCTGGAACGGCACTCCGGCGCCGAGCTTGCGGCCGTTGGCGTCGAAGGTGGCCACCCGAGCCTGTCCGGCGTCGCAGGTCGGCGACTCCAGCGCGGCGAGGTCGTGCCCCGTCCAGGCGATCGCCACCGGGCCGCAGCCGTCGGTCACCGCTTCGACGTGCCCGTCCAGCGAGGTCGCCTCGGGTGCGAGCACCAGGACACCGGCCTGGTCGCGGCCCGGTTCGGCGGCCAGCAGGGCCAGCCGACCGTCGTCGGACAGCGCGAGGTCGTCCACCCGCATTCCGGCGGGCAGCGCGATGCGTTGCTGCTGCTGACCGCGCAGCACGACGACGGCGTCACCGTCCCGGTAGGCGATCTTCCCGCCACCGGCGGTCAGCAGCCGTACGTCGCCGATCCGCACCGGCAGCACCCGCTGCTCGCCGCCCGGGACCACTTCGACGAGCCGCTTGCCGTCCTCAGTGGACATCGCCGCGAGCACCCGGTTCCGGTCGGTGGCCAGCACCGCCGGATCCACCCCGGCGACGTCGTCGGAGAGCACGCCGTTCTGCCGACCGGAGAAGATGTCGAACGAGGCGATCACGCCGGGCTCCGGCACCGCCAGGTAGCTGTTCGGGTGCGCGCTGACCTGCGTGGTCTGCTGACCCGTTAGGACCAACACCGCCACGAGGAGCACCACCGCCGCCGTGGCCACCAGGCCGATCGCCGCGAACCACGGACGTCTGGGGGATGTCTGCCGTCGCCGCGCGCTGGCGAGCATCTTGGGCAGCGCGTCGGGCTTGGGCTCGACGTCGTCGACCAACCGGTGCAGCTGCGCGCGCACCAAATCCACGTCCCGCGTGCTGTTGCCGTCGTTCACACCCGCTCCCCCAACAGCTCGGACAGTCGTGAAACGCCCCGCGAGCAGTACGACTTCACCGCTCCCTGGCTGCATCCCATCACTTCGGCGGTGCGGGACTCGCTGAGGTCGGAGTAGTAGCGCAGCACCACGGCCTCCCGCTGTCGGCGCGGGAGCTTCGCCAGCGCCGCGGCCAGCACCGCGCGGTCGACACCTCGTCCGGTGTCGTCCGGCTGCCGGTCCTCGGTCGCGATCTTGGGCTGGTACTTCTTGGCGACCAGCCGCCGCCGCAGCATCGAGCGCGCGCGGTTGAGCACCGCCTGCCGCAGGAACGCCAGCGCCTTGTCGGGGTCGCGCAACCTCGTTCGCGAGTCGAACACCCGCACGTAGGCGTCCTGGACGATGTCCTCCGCGGAGGCCCGGTCGTCCACCAGCAGAACAGCGATGCGCAGCAGTTGCTTGTAATGCTGCTGGTACAGATCGGTCAGCTTGCTCGTCAGTTCATCCATTGCCGCCAGCCCGTCGCCCGGCCAGGCGGTCACGGGCAATGCGATCGACACCGTCACATCTCTGCACGACGCGCAAGACCCCCTCCATGGTTGCGGCCGGGTTCCCACTTGTTACCGACTCGGCTGCACCCCAACGGCGGCGGAGTTTACCGATGGAACCGTCGAAGATCATCTCGTGGCGTTTTCCCGCAGGTCACCGACCCGGATGGATCAACGCCGACGCCGCCGGCCGCACTCCCACCCCGCAGTGACAAGGCGTCGCTTACATCCTGGTTACTTCCGGGCCACGGACTGGACATTCCGCACTCGCGCGCAGATCCTCGTTCGTGCTGCGCACCTTTCACTCGCGGGGCGAAACCGCAGGAATGGAGTCCGAGGACGGTGGCAACGAACACGGCGCCGAGCGGTGGCACAGCTCGGAAACGCAGGATGACTCCCAAGGAGATCGCCATCTGGGTGGTGGTGGCGATCGTCGGTGCGGTCGCCTGGGGCATCATCGCGCTCGGCCGGGGCGAGGAGATCTCCGCGGCCTGGCTGGTCTTCGCGGCCCTGGCCTCGTACGCGATCGGTTACCGCTTCTACGCCCGGTTCCTCACCTACAAGGTGCTCAAGGCCGACGACACCCGCGCGACCCCGGCCGAGCGGCTGAACGACGGCGCCGACTTCCAGCCCACCGACCGCCGGGTGCTGTTCGGCCACCACTTCGCCGCGATCGCCGGAGCGGGCCCGCTGGTCGGCCCGGTGCTGGCAGCGCAGATGGGTTACCTGCCGGGCACCGTCTGGATCATCGTCGGCGTCATCTTCGCCGGTGCCGTGCAGGACATGGTGGTGCTGTTCTTCTCCACCCGCCGCAACGGCCGCAGCCTCGGGCAGATGGCCCGCGAGGAGATCGGACCGGTGGGCGGTGTCGCGGCGCTGATCGCGGTGCTCGCCATCATGATCATCCTGCTGGCGGTGCTGGCGCTGGTCGTGGTCGGCGCGCTGAAGGGCTCCCCGTGGGGCACCTTCTCCATCGGCATGACCATCCCGATCGCCCTGTTCATGGGCTTCTACCTGCGCTACCTGCGGCCGGGCAAGATCGTCGAGACCTCGATCATCGGCGTCGCCCTGCTGCTGCTGAGCATCGTCGCGGGCAGCTGGGTGGCCGACTCGGCGCTGGCCGGGTTCTTCACCCTCTCCGGCAACGAGCTGACCTTCGCGCTGATCATCTACGGCTTCATCGCCTCGGTGCTGCCGGTGTGGATGCTGCTGGCGCCGCGCGACTACCTGAGCACGTTCATGAAGGTCGGCGTCGTGGCGATGCTGGCGGTGTCGATCCTGATCGCGCTGCCGGCGATGAAGACCGAGGCGGTCACCGACTTCGCGCTCAACGGCCAGGGCCCGGTGTTCACCGGTTCGCTGTTCCCGTTCGTGTTCATCACGATTGCCTGCGGTGCGCTGTCCGGCTTCCACGCGCTGGTGTCCTCGGGCACCACGCCGAAGATGCTGGAGAAGGAGTCGCAGGTCCGGATCATCGGCTACGGCGCCATGCTCACGGAGTCGTTCGTGGCGATCATGGCGCTGGCCGCGGCCTGC
This sequence comes from Saccharopolyspora sp. NPDC002376, assembly GCF_053593195.1. Lineage (NCBI taxonomy): Bacteria > Bacillati > Actinomycetota > Actinomycetes > Pseudonocardiales > Pseudonocardiaceae > Saccharopolyspora > Saccharopolyspora sp. NPDC002376. The sequence goes on along the minus strand of NZ_JBSFBZ010000020.1, from coordinate 2,133 downwards.
ATCATCGACCCGGGCCTGTACTTCGCGATGAACATGCCCGCCAACGCGCTCGGCGAGACGCTGGAGTCGGCTTCGCAGGCGGTGGCCGGGCTGGGCTTCCAGATCACCCCCGAGCAGCTGGCGGCGGCCGCGACCGCGGTGGACGAGGAGACGCTGGTCGGCCGCAGCGGCGGCGCACCGACCCTCGCCGTCGGGTTGTCCGAGGTGTTCTCGCAGGTCATCGGCGGGGACTCGATGAAGGCGTTCTGGTACCACTTCGCGGTGATGTTCGAGGCGCTGTTCATCCTGACCACTGTGGACGCCGGCACCCGAGTCGGCCGGTTCATGCTGCAGGACACCGTGGGCAACGTCTGGAAGCGCTTCGGCGACGTGAGCTGGCGGCCGGGCAACTGGATCGCCAGCGCGGTGATCGTCGGCGCCTGGGGCTACTTCCTGTGGGCCGGCGTGAACGACCCGCTGGGTGGCATCAACCAGCTGTTCCCGCTGTTCGGCATCGCCAACCAGCTGCTCGCGGCGGTGGCGCTGGCGGTGGCCACCACCCTGCTGATCAAGTCGGGGCGGGCGAAGTACGCGTGGGTCACGCTGGTCCCGCTGGCCTGGGACGTGGCGGTCACGTTGACCGCGAGCTGGCAGAAGATCTTCTCCGCCGACCCGAAGATCGGCTTCTTCGCGCAGCGCGCGGCCTACCAGGCGGCCCTGGACGCCGGGGAGACCAGCAAGGGCACGGCGCACACCGTCGAGGAGATGCAGAAGGTCGTCGTGAACTCGACGGTGGACGGGGTGCTGAGCATCCTGTTCGCGGTGCTGATCGTGATCGTGCTGGTGGACGCGGTCCGCGTCTGGATCAAGGCGCTGCGCGCGACCGAACTGCTGCCCACCACCGAGGCCCCGTACGTCAAGTCGGAGCTGTGGGCCCCGTCCGGTCTGATCCCGACGGCCGAGGAACGCCGCATCCAGCAGGAGCTGGAAGCGGAGAAGGCCGGAGCGAGCACATGACGCCGACGATCGTGACCAGGCTGCGCGGCACGGCCCGCACGGCCTGGCAGATCGTGCGCGGCGTGGTCGGCGAGAACGCCTACGAGCGCTACCTCGACCACCACCGCCGCAACCACCCTGGCGAAGAACCGCTCGGCGAGCGGGAGTTCTGGCGCCGCCACGTCGACCGCCAGGACGCCACCCCCGGCTCCCGCTGCTGCTGACCCGATCAGGTGAAGGGCACCTTCAGGGGCGACTCAGTTGCCTGAAGGTGCCCTTTATATCGGGGGCCTGGCGGGACGTGGGCGAATGCCCGTGAATGTGCTCTGACCAGCACGAACAGTGCTGAGGAGTGCCGACGTGTTCGGACAGTTTCCGACCTTTGGACGGCCTGGAGACGGCCTGACGTGGCCTGGCGGCGAACCGGTTCCCACCTTGCAAGACTGCGACTTCCTACCTGGTGATCACGCGGTGATCGCTGTTGGCGGCGCGATCGTGGCCGAGGCGGTGTCGCACGTCTGGTCGCTCCGGATGGTCACGGGCCAGTGGGACGTGCTCGGCAGTCCAGCGGAAGAGCTGGCGCGAGTGGAAGCGACGTTGGCGCTTCTGGAAACCGCGGTGAATGAGGCTCGCCGGACGATCGGCCCGGTGGCTCTGGCTGCTCGGCAACGGGGACGTGACGGGAAGAACGGCTAGAGCTGGGTAGCTCGGCGGGGCAGGTCATGTGTGGTCTGCCCCGCCCACTTCGTCGGCGGGTGGTCTCCACCGCAAGGGAGGGGCTGTGTCCTCTTCCCGTCGACCTGGCGCAGCCCTGATCAGATCGTGTCAAGGGGGCACCTCCGAGGCCTCCGGGAGGGTGACTGGCGCCTGCCCCCTTGACTCGATCTGATAGCCCTCGTGGAGGTCGATGGGAAGAGGACACTGTCCCCGAACGAACCGCAGCGCTGCGGCCTCACCTCATCCCAGAGACCTGCCAGGGGTCTGGGGGCGGCGAGCACCCCAGGGACGCTTCTATGTGTTGTCAAGTCCGTTGGGGGCGTTCAGTGCACGGAAGAGCTCGCGAGTGACGTAGCGCTTGAGCGATCGGCGGATTTCGCGGTCTGTACGGCCTTCGGCTCGTCGGCGGGCGATGTAGTCCTGTGTTCGTGGGCAGATGCG